>NZ_RZTO01000478.1:0-4811 GCF_003997225.1 Mesorhizobium sp. M2C.T.Ca.TU.002.02.1.1 | reverse complement strand
CCGCGAAGGTCGGCAGCACACAGATCCGAAGCACATGCGCCTGCGACTGGCCGGTGGCCTCCATGTTGGCCGCCACGATGCGCTCCAGCGCCTCGCGCACGCGCGCCACATAGGTCTCGCCCTCCGGCGTCAGCGATACCGCATTGCCGCCGCGCTCGAAGATCTTGAAGCGCAGCTGATCCTCCAGGCCCTTCACGCGCTGGCTGACGGCGGAAGCGGTGATGAACTGCTCCTCGCCGGCGCGCGTGAAATTCCTGTGCCTCGCGGCGCTCTCCACGATTTTCAGCGAGTTGAGGTTGACCTGACTGAGCAGACGCACGGGGTTTCGACCTTAAGCTGGGCTTACGCTACCACCAGCATTCCTAAATTTACAGGGGTAGGTGTTTAAATGACTGTTAACCAAGTGTTGCCCCCACCTTGGAGAAAGTAGAATGAACGCCCATACAATTCCCGAACTGCGCTGTGCAATGAGCCGTGAGGCCATCATTGGTCATGAGACCGCCTGGAAAGTGTCGAGCTTCGGTGTCGCCCAGTATCGTCACGGCTACGACCCCGCTCTGCTTGCCGCCATAGAGGCGGCTGCTTTGAAATTGAAGGCCAGCCATGCCGTGCACAAGCATCTCGACCTCACCTTCATCACCGGCGCCGACCGCTACATTCCGGAGATCAAGGAGCTTTTGCACGACAAGCTGCGCTTGGAAATGCTATCCGACATGATGGGAACCAAGCTGGAGCCGTATCCGCTGTCGATCGTCGGCTCGACAGTCACCTTCATGAATCCCAAGGACGGCGCGGTCGAATGGCATTGCGATGGCGTTCCGGTGACCGAACTCATTCCGCTGTCGATCAGCGAGCCGCTCATCGGCGGCCACCTCGAGATCTATTGCGACGATTCCGAAACCGGCCGCTCGATCCTGGAATCCGGCCGCGACCTGCCGCGCAACAAGATCATGCGCATCGACCACAAGATGAACTACGCCACGCTCGGCCAGTTTCTCGGCGTGCTCCACCGCACGGCGCCGATCCAGCTCGGCGAGCGCGTAACGCTGGTGCTCAACCAGCGCTCGGTGACCAAGCCCTATGTCGACGACAACCGCATGTTCTACCTCGCCGCCGACAACGACCACGACCGTGCCTGGGTGAACGAACTGGCCGAGGATGTCTGGACCAACCAGTTGCCCGCCTACCGCCGCCATGCCGAGGAGCGTCCCGTGCCGCAGCCCGCCGCGGAGCCCGTTGCCGGCGGGGCGAGGGAGTCGTGGTAATGAGCCACGATCCGGTCGAGCGTCAGCCGCCTTCAGTGTCGCTGCGCCTCGGGCCGGTCGTGCCTGAAAGCCAAAGCCGTTCCGGCGCCGCCCTCGGGGCGGCGCTGGCCTTCGCCCTCGGCGCCGTGGCGCTGTGGGCGACAAACGCCTTGGTCGGCAAGACGCTGCTTGCCCTCTATCCGGTGTCGCAGGTGCAGTTCCTGCAGTTTTGCGGCGCGGCCTTCGTGTTTGCGCTGATCCGGCTGACGAGCACTTCTCCTTCTCCCCTTGTGGGAGAAGTTGGATCGGCGCGCAGCGCCGAGACGGATGAGGGGTGTTCCAGCGGAGTGAGACGTCGGCGTTCCCTGGAGCACCCCTCATCCGACCTCGCTTCGCGAGGCCACCTTCTCCCACAAGGGGAGAAGGGAGGGCACGCGCTCGCCTATACCGTCGGCTTCCTTGGCCTGGTCGGCACGATGGTGCTGCAATATATCGGCTTTGCCTCGATGCCGGTTATCGAAGCAAATCTCGTCGCCTATACTTGGCCGTTGATGACCGCCGCTGCGGTCATCGTGCTTGGCCGGCCGCGGCGTCCGCTGCTGCTCGGGCTGGCGGCGGCGCTTGGCTTTGTCGGCGTGGCGCTGGTGGTTTCCGGCGGCCGCGCGCAGACCTGGTTCGAAGGTGGCAGCCCCGTCGGCTATCTTGCCGCCTTCGGCTCGGCGCTCTGCATGGCCTTCTACTCGCTCGCAGTCGGCCGCCTTGCCGTGCCGCCGGAGCGCCTGCTTTTGCCCTCGGCGCTGATCGGCGTCGCGCTCACCTTCGCCTGGTGTCTGCATGATGGCGTCGTGCGCCCGAGCGGCGCGCACCTTCTGCTCGGCCTTTATCTCGGCGCTGGCCCGATGGGGCTCGGCTACTATTTCTGGTCGCGCGCGGCAAAGCTCGACCATGGTGGCAGGATAGCGGTCGTCGCCTATCTGACGCCGATAGCTTCCACGTTTCTGCTGACGCTCTCGGGCGAAAGCCTGTCGATGACGGCGGTTGCCGGCGCCGTCCTCGTCATCGGCAGCTGCCTTGCG
Source organism: Mesorhizobium sp. M2C.T.Ca.TU.002.02.1.1 (assembly GCF_003997225.1). Taxonomy (NCBI): domain Bacteria; kingdom Pseudomonadati; phylum Pseudomonadota; class Alphaproteobacteria; order Hyphomicrobiales; family Phyllobacteriaceae; genus Mesorhizobium; species Mesorhizobium sp. M2C.T.Ca.TU.002.02.1.1. The sequence goes on along the minus strand of NZ_RZTO01000478.1, from coordinate 2,491 downwards.
GTCGGCATCGAAGGTATGGAGACCAGGCATGATGTCCAAAATGGCCGTTGACGAGGACGAACGCCGCGCCAGGCAGGAGGCGCACTGGCTGGTCAGGGAGTTTGGCGCGGAGGCGCCGCTTTATGCGGCCATGAAGGCCGAAAAGGCCATTGAGCAGAAGGATTTCGGCCGCTGCGCGCGCTGGAAGCGCGTGCTGGAGATCCTCGCGGAGAAGCCGCCCTCGGAGCTCAGGCGCGGTGCCGCCGCCAGATAGCGATTTGCCATGGGGCCGCCGAATCGCGCATGGTCAAGTATCCGGCTTGCGGGATCATGCTTGCCGTGCTGGAACTTGGCCTGAACTTCGATTTTTCAGCAACTTCCATCGCAAATCGAAGTGCTATAACGCCTTTTGTCCATCCAGGCGGACCGCCGGTGCTATAAAAAGTTAGCTATAGCTATTAGAATTCCTAACTTGCGCGTCTCCGGCCCGCGTAGAAACATCACCCCTGTATTGAGTCTGGTAGCTTTACTGACTATGGACGGTCCGTTGGGGGACAGGTCCAATACGATACACCGACGAAAGTCTTAAAAACGCCTGGCGATTTGAGGGCCAGCAGAAGGTGAAAAAAATTGTCCAACATCGACGACAAGACTGCAATCGAACTGACCGCCGACATTGTCTCGGCCTATGTCGGCAACAACCCGCTCCCTGCCTCTGGCCTGCCTGACCTGATCGCCAGCGTCAGCGCCTCGGTGCGCAAGCTCGCCAGCGATAGCGTTGTCAAGGAGGCGGTGGCGCTGACGCCAGCCGTCAACCCGAAGCGCTCGGTTTTCCCCGACCACATCGTGTGCCTCGAGGACGGAAAGAAGTTCAAGTCGTTGAAGCGCCACCTCGCGACCGATCACGGCCTGACGCCGGACGAATACCGCGCGAAATGGAGCTTGCCCGCCGACTATCCGATGGTGGCGCCGAGCTACTCGGCGACCCGCTCGGCGTTGGCCAAATCGTCCGGCCTTGGTCGCAAGCCGGCCGGCGACGCGGGCAAGGGCAAGCGCAAGGCCAAGGCCTGAGGCATGGTGCCTGCAACGGCAGACGTCGCGCCATTACCATGGCGCGACCATCTGGCTGCCCTCGGTGCGCTGCGCCGTGGCGTAGCCGTCCAGTCCTCGGTGGATGCGGCCGACGGCATCAGGGCGCGGCGCATCCTGTTTTCGCTGGGCCAACCGTCCGGCGACATGCTTGTCGCGCTCGACGCGCTTGACCGGTTCGAGCGCGCCATCGTCGAATGCGATGATCCGTCTACCATCGAAATGCGCAGGCGGAATTGCCTGGTCATTCTGGATCGCCTTGCAGCAAAAGGTCTGCCGCGCGCAAGCTAAAACATGTCTCCCGAAAGTGGGAACCGGTTTCGGGATGAAGACATGCGCAGAATCAAAAACCTAAAGCGCATGGAGCGAATCTGAAAGATCGCGACGCGCTTTAGCGGCGGGCCTGAGGCGGCTTGACCGGCCGGGTGCGCTTGGAATCCGACTCTCCGGCAAGGCTCTCCGCCTCAACCGCTGTCATTTCAAGAAGATAGACAAGCATCTGATAGCGCGTGCGCGAGAGCATTTTCGCCAGCTTGCGCGTGATCTCCGCGACATATCTCAACGTTCGTAAATCGCTGGGCGCTCCATCCATCGTGAGCTCCTGACAGGGCCAGTTATTTGGGCCAAGTTACGGGGACCAAGTTATCGTTGGCGCCCACTCCCGACTCACGGCGCGTCTACAAGTTTGCAGGTTTGCGATAAAACTGAAATCAATTTTTGATAAGCATCACGCTTGGCTCGTAAGATTTTGCCGTCCTTTTTTGGTGGCATCGTCGCTTGTCCCGCCAATATTCCGACAAACCGGACTTGCGGTTGTCTTGCCGTGCCGCGTTGATCTTCCGCTGGGGCATGTTTGATCACCGCGGCACCTGTGGCGCGCGAGCCGCGCCGCTCAGCCTTTGTACGCAGAACAGAAGCCCGGCGGGTTGTCCTTGCCGATCATGGCGCAGCCGCGCTTGATCTCGTCGATCATCATGCTGCAGGCATTCTGCCCGTTGCAGGGCGGATTGGTGGCCGGCGACACCTGGATGCACTGCGAGACGTACTGGTCCGACTTCGCCTTGCCGGCGGATTGCACGCATGGCCTCGTGTCGTTCTGGCTTGCCTGGGCAGCGGCGGGTTTCGCAGGCGCGGTCTTGGCCGTCGCAGGCTCGTTCTTCGTGGGGGCGGCATTGCCACCGCTTTGCGGCACGCAGGAGAGGTCGCCTTCGGGGCATTGCAATTGGTGCTGCAACTGCGCCAGCCGTACCTTGGTCAACTCCGCCCTGCAGGTCTCGACCAGGGTCGAATACACCGAGCCATCGGCATAGGGCTTGGTGCGGAAGGCGCATTCCTTGTCGCGGAACGGGATCCAGGCTCGCTGCGCGTCGCGCAGGCGCTTCAGGTCGGCGGGAGCGAGGCGTCCCGCCAGCGCCTTGTAGAC
>NZ_RZTO01000477.1:0-4816 GCF_003997225.1 Mesorhizobium sp. M2C.T.Ca.TU.002.02.1.1 | reverse complement strand
GTTCGAGGTTGCGAAAATAGATGTTCGGCGCGGCCAGGAACATGTGCCGGTGTTTCGAGCCTGGAATATAGACCAGGAAGGCGAGGATGGCGCCGATATGGATCCAATAGGCGATCCGCTCCGTCGGATGGGCCGCAAGGTCCAGGGCGCGGAGCAGATCGGCCACCAGCGACCCCACCGGTCGCCATGAGCCATCGGCGCCGCCGACGATCCGTGCCCCAGCCTCGATCAGCAGGGATGAGACGATGAGCAGGATCAGCACATAGATGATCGCCGCATCCGATCCGCTCGATCCCCTGAACCGCGCCGGCTTGAGCACATAGCGCTGATAGACGGCCAGGCCGAGGCCCAAAAGCATCAGCACCGCGAACAGATCCTGCAGCAGCGCGATCCAGCTGTCGCCGCCGATCGGTGCCAGCGAAAAGCCGGGGAACAGGCGTGAGCCGAACGCCTCGATCGTGACGGTGAACAGGACGAAGAACGAAACGAAGATCAGCGCGTGCAGGATGCCGGAGAGCGGCTTGCGCAGCATCTTGCGATGCAGGCCGATGGCGATGGCGACGCCTTCCAGGCGGCGCCAGGGCTGGTCGAAGCGGCTTGCGCCCGGCGCCTGCGTCAGCGCGGCGATGTAGCGGCGGGAGCGCCAAAGCGTCAGCGCGATGGCCGCCAGCGTGACGATCCATAGAATTGGCGTTTCGCTCATATCAGCGGCCGGGCTGCAGCCGCTCGCTCAGATTGGCGACGAGATCGAAAAGGTCGCAGGTCGCGCCGAAATGCGCGACATTGAAGATCGGCGCCTTGGGGTCGGTGTTCACGGCGATGATGAGATCCGACTTCGACATGCCTTCGAGATGCTCCGGAGCGCCGGAAACGCCGAGCGCCAGATAGAGCTTCGGCTTGACCTTCTGGCCGGATTTGCCGACCTGCCGCACCTTCGGCAACCAGCCGCTGTCCACCACCGGCCGGCTGCCGGCGATCTCTGCGCCAAGGATGTCCGCAAGCCCGCGCGCTATGTCGATGCTGGCCTCGTCGCCGATGCCGCGGCCGACGCAGACGATCCGTTCGGCGGTCGTGAGGTCGACGCTGTCATAGTTGGGAACATCGACGCCGACGAGCCGGACCTTGCCTTCGGCCACGACGGCCGTGGCGTCGAAATGCTGCAGCTTCGACGGATCGACGGCGCGCCGTTCCACCTCGGCGAAGGCGCCGGGGTTGACCATTAGGATAGCCGGCAAAGGCACGCTGCATTCGGCCAGGATCTTGCCGCCATAGACCTGCGCGACGACGGTCAGCCGGTCGCCGTCGCGGCGAATTTCGTTGACATAGGAGACCAGCGGCCAACCGGTGCGCGCCGCGAGATCGCCGGCGACGTCGAGCCCGTTGGCGGAGTAGGGTACCAGCACCAGGCCAGGCTCTTCGGCCGCAACGGTGTCCGCCAGCAGCCGGGTGTAGGATTCTGCCGCGATGAGCTGGGAGCCGCCGGCGCTCGCCGCGACGAGCCTGTCCGCGGCGCCGAGATTTGCGACGGCGGGTTCCGGGTCCTGCCCGGCGAAGAAAGCGACGACCTCGTCGCCGGCCGCTGCTGCCGTCCGCGCAGCCGTGATCATTTCCAGCGAAAACGGCTCGATCTTGCCGAACGAGCCTTCCGTGCAGGCGATAATCCGCATCGCTTAAACTCCTGCAAAGCCTTTGGCCGCCAGGATGCTGGCCAGCCGGTCGGCGACATTTTCGGGATTGTCTCCGAGATTTTCGCCGCTGCCGCGTTGTCCAGGCAATCTCAGCGCGACGATCTCAGCCGATCTTTCGAACCCGGCAGGCTCGGACGGTGCCTTGCCTATGGCCGTCTTCGACGCCTCTCTCAGCTTGCTGCCCGAAACATAGCGTGGCGCCTTGGATGCGGTCTGCACGCCGATCACCGCCGGCAGCGCAATCTCGTAGGTCGCGGCGATGCCGCCGCCGCGTTCCTGCGTCACCCGAAGGGCCGAAGCCTCGATGCCGACGCGGCTGGAGCCGGAGACATGCGGCCAACCGAGCAGGGCGCCGGCATAGGGCACGAGTTGGCCGAAGAGGTCTTCGGTCGACTGGACGCCGCAAAGGAGGAGATCGGCGGCCTTCGAGCGGGCGAGCGCGACGATCGAACCGGCAATCGCGCGCGAGTCGATCATGCCGTCCCCTTCGGCTTCGAGCGCGATCGCCTCGTCCGCGCCGCGGGCAACCGCCATCTGCAGCACACGGTTGCTTCCCTCGCCGATGGCGACGGCAACGACAGTCGCTCCTGACGCTTCCTTCAAGAGGATCGCCTCTTCCAGCGCATGGTCGTCGAAATCGTTGAGCTGGAAATCCAGCCATTCGCGGTCGATGCCGCGTCCGTCGCCCGTCAGTTCGAGCTCGCCCGCGGAATCCGGAATCATTCGCAGCACAACGAGAATTTTCAACGGTCGATCCTCCCCGGGCGTACCTCAGGCTCCCCGTACCTGCGGCCTATTAGATCGCAACCGTTGCCGCGCCCAATCGAGAAAATCGTAATAGCAGCTATTACAACTCAGGTGATTGACCTTCGCGACGATGCGGCCGCTAATTCGAAGCGTTGGGAGGCTTGGGCAAGCGGTCGTCGCCGGGTGCTTTGTATTTTTCGATATAAATTACGAAATAGACTATAAATTATCCAATTTTTACTTTGGGGTAGGAACAATCGGCATCCGAAAAGGTGCCAAGGAGGAGGAAAGTATGACTATAAAGAGCATCTTCGATCAAAAAATATCTCGTGCAAGCTTCATCCGTAAGGCGCCTGCTGCCCTGGCGGCCGCCGGCGCCGTCTCGACCCTGGGGCTCGGCGCGACTGTCCCCGCTGCGGCGGAGGAAACCAAGCCGGGTTATTACGGCGTGCCGCGGACCTGGATCTGGAATCCGAACGCCAACTCGATGGTCGACACGTCGAAGTGGAAGAAGGAAGGGCCCTATACGATCGGCTTCTCCAACGCCTCGATATCGAATGCCTGGCGCGTGGCCTTTCAGCATGGCGTGTTCTGGGCCGCCGGCCAGCATCGCGACGAGATCGCGCATCTTCTGGCAACCGACGCCAATGACGATCCCTCGAAGCAGATCGCCGACATCCAGGACCTGATCAGCCAGGGCGTAGACGTCTTGCTGATCGCAGCCGCCACCGAAGACGCGCTGGACTCCGTCGTCGGGCGCGCCATGGAGCAGGGCATTCCCGTCATCATGGTCGACCGCAAGGTGAAGACGGCAAGCAACTACATCACCTACATCACCGCCTCCGACTGGGCGCTCGGCCGCCTCGAAGCCCTGTGGTTGTGCGAGACGCTCGGCGGAAAAGGCAACATCGTCATGCTGCCCGGCATCGCCGGCTCGAGCGTCGCCGAAATCCGCATCAAGGCGAATGAAGAGGTGTTTGGCAAGTTCCCCGGCATCAAGGTGCTGGAGAAGCAGTATTGCGACTGGAATCCCGCGACCGGCAAATCGGTGATGGCCGCACTCATCCAGAAGCACGGCAAGGAGATCAACGGCGTGCTCGCCGACAGCGCGCTGCAGGGCTCCGGCGCCATCCAGGCCTTCCTCGCGGCAGGCTACAAGGACGGCGAAATCCCGCCGATGACCGGCGGTGACATCGCCTTGATGTATCAGCTGGCCTCCCAGCATAACATCAAGATGGTCGGCATCGACTATCCGACCTCGATGGGCATCACCGGCATCGAGACCGTGCTCGACGTCATGAAGGGTATCCCGGTTCCCGAGAAGGTCGAGGTCAGCTTCAACGTCGTGACCTCGCCCGGAGCCGACACGGTTTCGGTCAAGGGCGACCGGCACCTCCTCGACCATGTCAGCATGAGCGACCCGGGCGACCTGTCGCCAAGCAACGGCTTGCCGGCCGGATACAATCCGAGCACGTTCAAGCCCGATTATCCGAAGTAAGCCTCCCAGCCTGACAGGGTGTGCGTTCCTTCGGACGCACACCCTGGCGTAACCGGAATTTCGAGCATCGGATAAATGGTCACTCCCGTCATCGAGCTCAGTCGCATCGAGAAGGAGTATCCGGGCGTAAAACCCCTGGACAGGGTGGATTTTGCCGTTCGTCCCGGCGAAATCCATGCTCTTCTCGGCGAAAACGGTGCGGGAAAATCCACCCTCATCCGCGTCATGGGCGGCGCCATCAAGCCGAATGGCGGAAGCATGACCTATCTGGGCAAGCCGGTCTCCTGGCAGTCGCCCAAGCAGGCGCGCGCAGCGGGCATCCACGTCATCCATCAGGAACTCGCTCTGTTCCCGGAGCTTTCGGTCGCCGAGAACATCCTGGTCGACGCGCAGCCGCGCAACGGTCTCGGCCTGATCTCCAGCCGCGCCCGCCACGCGCGGGCAGCCGAAATACTGGCGCAGCTCGGCGTCAGGATCTCGACCCATGCCAAGATCGACGAATTGCCTCTGGCCGACCAGCAGATGGTCGAGATCGCCAAGGCGCTGGTCGGCGAGGTGAGGCTGCTCGTGCTCGACGAGCCGACGGCCGTGATCTCCGGCCATGAGGTCGATCTCCTGTTCGACAACATGCGGCGGCTGAAGCGCGAAGGCGTCGGCATCGTCTATGTCTCGCATCGCCTGGAAGAGATCTTCGAGATTGCCGACCGCGTGACGATCCTGAAGGACGGACAGGTTGCAGGCACCGGCCCGGTCGGCGACCTGACGCGCGACGAGATGATCACCAAGATGGTCGGACGCCGCCTCGAGCAGATCTATCCGGCGCGTCGCAAGGCGCCCGCCGGCGGGCAGGACATCCTGAAGGTCAGCAACCTTCGCTCCGGCC
>NZ_RZTO01000476.1:0-4824 GCF_003997225.1 Mesorhizobium sp. M2C.T.Ca.TU.002.02.1.1 | reverse complement strand
CGACTACACCTCGGCGGTGACGACGCGAAGCGACATGCAGAACGCGCTCGATGCCGCGATCATCTCGATCACCACGCTGCCGACCACGACATCGCTGTCCGACCGCCAGACGGCGCTGCAGCAGGCCTATGCGGCCAATGGCGGCGAGGGCACGGCGACGCTGACCGGCGTCAATGTCGATGCCGCCGGCACGGCGACCTTCACCGCCAAGGCGACCTACCTGATGCCGACCGACTTCATGCAAGTAGCCCGTATCGACACGGTGCCGGTCGGCGTCGGCTCGTCGGTGCGCAAGACGCCGGCGCTGGTGCAGACCACCTTCCGGGTGACGAAGGTGTCGGGCTATTGGGCAAAGACCATGATTCTGTGGGGCACCAAGTTCGGTGACACCACCGCCCAGAAGCTGATGACGATCACCTACGCCTATAATGGCTATGGCGATCCGAAGGGCTACGGCACCACGACCGTGAACACGGTCAACGGCTCCACCTCCACCACGGTGCAGAAGCAGGTCTGCACCACCGGCACGCTGAAGAGCCTGCAGAAATCCGTGCCGGCCGGAACGGCCATCCAGACCGACCAGTACGGCACGACCTATTACTGCGTCGATACCTTCTATCCCGCCAACGGCGCCGGCGCGGTGATCGACGTCAGCCAGATGGACCAGCTCTATCTCGAGATGGACGTGCCGTCGGGCAAACCAGCCGTGCTCAAGTCGAACGATCCCACCACCTCGAACCGCCTTTTCATCGGCACCGGCCCGACCAACCTGACCGAAGTGGCGACCGGCCAGAAGGTCGACATCTTCACCGCCGTCCCCTGCGGCCAGACCGGCTACCAGGGCTGGGAAGACGGCGGCTCGTCCGTGCCGGAAGCCTATACCGACGCCGACTTCTTCTACACCGTGCAAGGCAAATGCGACTACAACCAGCGCCCGTCGGAAACGGTGCTGACGCAGTAGGGCTGCCGCCTCTCCTTCCCCCCTTGTGGGGGAAGGTGGCTCGGCGCGCAGCGCCGAGACGGATGAGGGGTGTTGGACGGAGTGAGGCGGCCAATTAATCTAGTGCAATGCCGCACCAGCCCGTCAACCAAGCCAAACGCAGCTTTGCCCGCACGCTCCGCCGTGAAATGACGGAGGCTGAGCACAAGCTGTGGCAGGAGTTGCGCGACCGCAGACTCGACCGGATCAAGTTTCGCCGGCAGGTGCCCATTGGAAAATACGTCGCCGATTTCGCTTGCCTCGAGGCACATCTCATCGTCGAGCTTGATGGTAGTCAGTACGCCAACTCGGAATCGGATTTGGCTCGCGGAGCCGAGTTGAAGGCAAGAGGGTTCCGGATCTTGCGCTTTTGGAACGACGATGTCCTGAAAGATATGGACGGCGTCTGCGATACTATTATCGCCTATGTAAAGGACCCCAGCCTCCAGCCTTGGCGGTGAGCGGGATCGACGTCTCACTCCGCTGGAACACCCCTCATCCGTCTCGGCGCTGCGCGCCGAGCCACCTTCTCCCACAGGGGGAGAAGGGAAGTGCGTAATCACAAACCGGTGAAGCTGTAACGAACCCCTCCGCGGCGGCGAAATCGGAGCATGACCCGCTACGGAGATTGCTTCCCATGACCGGATTGAAGACAAGCCTGCTCGCCGGCGCGATGCTTGCCGCCACGCTCGGCGCCGCGTCCGCTGAGCCGCTGACCGTGGTCGAGCTGTTCACCAGCCAGGGCTGCTCGTCCTGCCCGCCGGCCAACGCCAACCTGATCAAGGTCAAGGACCAGCCTGGCGTCCTGGCGCTGTCGTTCAACGTCACCTATTGGGACTATCTCGGCTGGAAGGACACGTTCGGCCGCAAGGAATTCACCGATCGCCAGGTGACCTACGAGCCGTCGCTCGGCCGCGACGGGCCGTTCACGCCGCAAGTGGTGGTGAACGGCAGGAGCGATGCCGTGGGCGCGGCGCCCGGCGAGATCCAGAGGCTGATCGCCAGCAGCGGCCGCACGCAAGGCCCGGAGCTTTCGCTCGGCCAGGGCAAGGTCAGCATCGGCGCCGGCACGGCGCCGGGCGGCGGCGCCGACATCTGGCTGGTACGCTACACGAGAGGCGTCGTCGAGGTGCCCGTGGCGCGCGGCGAGAACACCGGCCGCACGCTGCCGCACGCCAATGTCGTGCATGCGCTGACCAAGCTCGGCAGCTGGAACGGCGCGGCGACCACGCTGCCGCTGCCGGCGGCGACCGGCGGCTTGAGCACCGCGGTGCTGGTGCAGACGCCTGGCGGCGGGCCGATCCTCGCCGCCGCCGCCAACTGATTTTTCACCCCTTTCGCGCGGCGCCGCAGAAGGCGGCAACGCATCACCTGGCTCGCAGTCGCGCGCCATAACCCAAGGAGTACGACCCATGACCAAGTTCCTCACGCTTCCGGCGCTGGCCTTCGCGCTTTCCGCTTCGGTCTTCGTTGCCGGCGCCCGCGCCGACGACACGACCAATGCGATGAAGCCCGCCAACGCGATGGCGACCGACGCCATGAAGCCGGCGACGGACGCGATGAAGCCGGCCGATGCCATGAAGCCCGACGCCGTGAGCACCGAGGCGATGAAGCCGGCAACGGATGCGATGAAGCCGGCGGATGCGATGAAGCCGGCAACCGACGCCATGAAGCCGGCGGATGGCACCGCGCAGTAAGGTGGGCTTGCGACGCCGCCGGCCGGAGAGGCAATCGCATAGGGCGGCGCAGCCCCCGCTCCGTCTCGGCGCTGCGCGCCGATCCACCTCTCCCCCGCCTTGCGGGGGCGAGGAAACGCAAATCGCTAGGGGGCGCGGCCTTCGCAAGCCTTGGTTCCTCGCCCCCGCCAAAGGCGGGGGAGAGGTGGCTCGGCGAAGCCGAGACGGAGAGGGGGAACGCCGCTGGCGGTTAGCCGCCGCACGGCAAAGTGAGAACCTGGCCGCGGCCTCTTTCGTATATAGTGGGAAACTGAACAAGGAGATCAGGACATGAACGGCATCAAGACAAAAGCCGCGCGGCCATTCTTCACCCGCGGCGCGCTTGCAGCGCTTGGTCTCGCGGCGGCGGCCGCGGCCGTCTTCTGGCAGAGCCCGGCGCGCTCGGCCGAGGACGCGGTGGTGATCCCGCCGCCGGCTCTGGACGAGAAGGCGGCGGGCGGCACCGAGAAGGCGATCTTCGCCGGCGGCTGCTTCTGGGGCGTGCAGGGCGTGTTCCAGCACGTCAAGGGCGTCAGCAAGGCGGTGTCCGGCTATACCGGCGGCAGCGCCGAGAACGCCGTCTACGAAGTGGTCGGCACCGGCCGCACCGGCCACGCCGAATCCGTCGAGATCACCTACGACCCGTCGAAGGTCACCTACGGCCAGCTCCTGCAGGTCTATTTCTCGGTCGCGCATAACCCCACGCAGCTCAACTACCAGGGGCCGGACCAGGGCACGCAGTACCGTTCGACGATCTTCGCCGAGAATGACGAGCAGAAGAAGGTCGCCGAGAGCTACATCGCCCAGCTCGACAAGGCCAAGGTGTTTTCGAAGCCGATCGTCACCACGCTCGAAACCGGCAAGACCTTCTACCCGGCCGAGGATTATCATCAGGATTTCCTGACGCTGAACCCGACCTATCCCTATATCGTCTACAACGACCTGCCCAAGATCGAGAATCTGAAGTCGCTGTTCCCCAAGCTTTACAGCGAGAAGCCGGTGCTGGTGCTGGCCTCCAGCAAGAGCTGAGAGACCGTTTGGAAATTCTACTCCGGCGGTCACCATATGACTCGCCGGAGCGAATTTCGAAACGGTCTCCGGGCCGGTCGGTTTCCCGGCGCAGGGATATTTGCTTGGCAGATGCCTTGGCGATTGGCCGAAGCCTGCGCGAAGTCGTCATCCACGGGCGGAGCAAGGAGCGAAGCGACGCGCGCAGACCCGAGGATCCATTCCGTGACTTTGACGCTACGCAACGGTGCATAATTCTGCTCCGTTGCATCCTGCGATCAAGGTCATGGCATGGATTCCAGGGTCTCCGCGACGCCGCTTCGCGGCTGCTCCGCCCAGGAATGACGAGTTCGGGCGCCTGCGGCCAATCCCCAGCGTTTGCGTCGATCCCACGGAAAGCAACGGCGAAAGTCCTCCCCGCCGACAAACGACAATCCAGCCGCCCGCTGGCAAACAAAACACAGTGTGAAGCAGTTCATAGAATTGTACTTGACGCTGCAAAACATTGACATCGGATCTTCTGCCGCCACATAATCGTCACCGTCACTCTTTCGAAAATTTTCTTTCAACTGATCCGGGGCTCTGCTCCGGCGCGGTGTTTTGTTGGCTGCATCGATGGGCCCGACATGCCGGCGCCGTATCGGGAGGAACGACAGATGGGGAGGAACGACAGATGGCCGTCGCGATAAAGGTTTCCGTCTACACCAATGGCGACGACGCCTTCGTCGCCTGGGCGCCCAGCGGCTTCATCGCCGGATGCCGCGGCTTCCTGCTCGAGCGCGGCCGCAAGGCCGGCGCAAGCGAGAAGATCGAGCCGGTGGAGAACCGCGTCGGCTTCACCAAGGACAAGCCGAAATCCGGCGATCACAGGCCGTCGGATGTCTGGCCGTTCCAGCGCTTCAACTGGACCGACCATGCGGCCGATGTCGGCAATGTCGTGCGCTACCGGGTCACCGCGATGATGAGCGCAGGTCCCGGCAAGCCGCTGACCAAGGGCGTTTCCAGCGACTGGACGGACTGGAAGACGCTTGCGACCGACGCCGGCGGCGGTTTCTCCTGCTACTTCAACCGCGGGCTGGTGCTGTCGCAGTTCGTCGCCCGCTACATGGCCAAGAACAAGCT
>NZ_RZTO01000475.1:0-4846 GCF_003997225.1 Mesorhizobium sp. M2C.T.Ca.TU.002.02.1.1 | reverse complement strand
CTTCACGGCCGCGCCGTTGGGCAGGCGCGCTTCGACCTTTCCGCCCGGCGAAGCGGTCGCGCGGATGTTGAGCAAATCGTCCGGCGCGAGGCCACCGATGATCGAGATGATTGTTCCGGGCGCATCCTGAGCCAAGGCCGGCAGGGCGGCGAGCAGCAACGGAGCGGCCAAGAGTGCCTTCAGCATCAGTCGGAGCGTAGCTTTGCGCTTCATCTTCTAGCTGCAATTTCCAAGGCGCGACCAGATATAGGCGGCGGGGCTGCCGGATGTCATCCTGAATTTAACGGCGATTGTGAGGCCCGAGGCACGCGCAAACTGTCGGTCAGGCCGAAACCTCGATCTCGGACGTGCCGACCGCGGGCAAAGCGGAGTCGCCGTCGGCCGCGGCAATCACGCTGTCGAGCAGGCCGGGAAAACGCTTGTCGAGGTCGTCGCGGCGCAGCGTGATCAGCCGGCTGGTGCCGACCGCTTCGGTGCGGGTGATGCCCGCCTCGCGCAGCTTGGCGAGGTGGTAGCTGAGATTGGTCTTGGAGGCGAGGTCGAGGAACTTGCTGCAGTTCAGCGGCACGCCTTCCTTGCTCGCCAGATAGCGCACGATGGCAAGCCGGGTCGGGTCGCCAAGCACGGCAAGCACGATCGGCAGGCTGATCTGGTCAGCGGTTGGATGGGGCAGGCTCATGACCCAGAATTAAGCACAAACGGCACGAACTTCAACGCGGCTTCCCTTTCCGCCGACAGACATGACCTTTTCTTTTCGACCCCGTCCTGACACAGGGCTGTCAGCAGGGTTCAGCTATTTTGTCCCGGCTCGGTTGACATCATGCCCTGCTATGTCCAATTGTTCAATAACTTTTGAACTAAGGACAGTTCCCCATGGACAAGCGGATCTTCTGGCTGGCGCTCGGGTCGTTCGCGATCTCGACCGAAGGCTTCGTCATCTCAAGCCTTCTCCCCGACATCGCGACCGATGCCGGCATTTCCGTGCCGCTCGCCGGCTCGCTGATCACCGCCTTCGCGCTGGCCTATGCGATCGGCGCGCCGGTGCTGGCGACGCTGACCGGCGATTGGGACCGGCGGCGCGTCATCCTGTGGACGCTGGTCTTCTTCGTCATCGGCAATCTGGTGGCGGCGGTGAGCTCGTCCTTCGAGCTGTTGTTGATCGCGCGCATCGTCATGGCGCTGTCGTCCGGCCTGTTCGCGGCGACCGCGCAAGGCACGGCCGTGGCGCTGGTCGACGACCATCACCGGGCGCGCGCCATCGCAGTCGTCGTCGGCGGCACCACGGTGGCGGTGGCGGTCGGCGCGCCGCTCGGCGCGCTGGTCGCGGCGATCGCCGGCTGGCGCGGCACGTTCTTCGCCATCGCCGGGCTCGGCGCGCTGTCCGGCGCGATCCTGTGGTGGCGTCTGCCGCGCGGCATCATCGGCACCAGGCTGCCGCTGAAGCGCAGGCTGGCCGCGGCGGTGCGCCCCGGCGTGATGCCGATCCTGCTGACGACGGCGCTTGCGCTTGTCGGCGCCTTCACGGTGTTCAGCTTCATCGCGCCTCTGGCCATCGAAGGCGGCGGGCTCTCGCCGATCGCGCTGCCGGGCATGCTGCTCGCCTTCGGCGTCGGCGCCGTCATCGGCAACATCGCCGGTGGGCAGGCCGCCGACCGCTTCGGCGCCACACGCACCGTCGCCTGGTCGCTGACGCTGTCGGCCGCAATGCTCGTCACCTTCTCGCTGATCCCGACCTTCCTGCCGCATCATCTGGCCGGACCGGCGCTGATGGCCATGATGGTGCCGTGGGGCATCGTCGGCTGGGCTTTCCCGCCGGCGCAGGCGAGCCGCATCATCAAGCTTGCGCCTGATGCCGCGCCCATCGTCCTGTCGCTCAACGCCTCGGCGCTCTATCTCGGCGTCGCGCTGGGCGCGGTGGTCGGCGCCGCGGTGCTGCGCTTCGGCGTCCCGGCCGATCTCGGCTTGGTTGCGGCGGTATTCCCGATCGTCGGCCTGGGCGTCGTGCTGGCCGGTCGAGTATTCGCCCGGCCGGTCGCAATGCCAGCGGAGTAAGCCGGTACACAGAGCCTGATCGGCGGCCGCTTCTTCAGACAGAAGGAGCGGCCGCCGGCATTTCCAGGTCGAGGTCAGCCACGGCGTCCAGCGCCGCGCGCAGCTTCGCTGCCTGCTCGGCGCCGACCTTGTCCTCGAATTGCCGCTGGGCGATGCTCCAAAGCTTGAGCGCCTCGTCGAGCTTGGCCTGACCTTGCGGCGTCAGCCGCACGCGCTTGACACGGCGGTCGTCCTTGTCGGGAAAGGTCTCGACATAGCCGTCGCGGATCAGCGGCTTCAGCGTGTGTCCGAGCGCCGAGAGGTCCATGATCAGCGCCTCGGCGATGGTGCCCATTGCCGGCTCATCGCTGACATGGATCTGAAAAAGCAGCCCGAACTGCGTGCCCTTCAGGCCCGACGGCGCCAGCGCGTCGTCGTAGAAGCGGCCGAGGCTGCGCGCGGCACGGCGCAACGTGGCATTGTTGCAGCGGCTGAATCCCGGTTTCTGGGCTTCGTTCATGGTCACTCCTCGCCGGCGCGTCGGCGCTCGAATGGTGGGCGTCGGGGGCGGCATCGCGAAGGGCGGTGCCGCCCCGGCCTGCCGCAGAAAATAGTTTTTGCCGCCGCCGTTGACAAGATAGTGGCATATACCTACTTCACAGAAAGTGGCATATGCCACTAATTGAAATCAGGGGCTCGGCTGACGATGCGATCATCGGCGCCGAGCCAAGCGAAGCGAACAAAGGAACAAGACAATGAGCACGAAGGACAACAAGGGCACAGCCGTCATCACCGGCGCATCGTCGGGCATCGGCGCGGTCTATGCGGACCGGCTGGCGGGGCAGGGCTATGATCTGGTGCTGGTGGCGCGGCGCGCCGACCGGTTGCAGGAGGTGGCGGACAGGCTCGCCTATGCCTATGGCCGCAAGGTCCAGACGATCGTCGCCGACCTTGCGGCCGATGCCGATCTGCGCCGCGTCGAGCAGGCGGTGTCGACGGACGACAGCGTGACGCTGCTGATCAACAATGCCGGCGTGGGCGGCCTGGAGACGATTGCCGACGCCGATGCCGACGCGGCCGAGCGCATGATCAAGGTCAATGTCGTGGCGCTGACCAGGCTGACCCGCGCGGTGCTGCCGGGCCTCATCAAGCGCAATCGCGGCGGGATCATCAACATCGCCTCGGTGGTGGCCTATGGCATTGCCGTCGGCGGCATCTACAGCGGCACCAAGGCCTATGTCGCCAACTTCACCGAAGCGCTGCAGAAGGAAGTCGCCGGCACCGATGTGAAGGTCCAGTCCGTCGTGCCCGGACCGGTCCGCACCGAGTTGTGGGACGTCTCCGGAATCAGCCTCGACAGGCTCAATCCGGACTGGATCATGAGCGCAGAGGATCTGGTCGACGCCGCGCTTGCCGGCTTCGCCCAGGGCGAGACCGTAACCGCGCCCGGCCTTGCCGACGCGGCCGGGCTGACGACCTATCTCGGTGCCAGGGACCAGTTCTTCGGCAGCCTGTTCTCCGGCAAGCCGGCGGCGCGCTACGAAGTCTGAGAGATATGCTTTGTGCCTGGCGTGACCGATCGACCTGAGGCTTGATTGCCACGTGGTTCCCCCAATCCGTCGCTGCTTCGCAGCGCCACCTTTCCCCCCTCCGGAGGGAAAGGAAGGGCGCCTTTCCTCTACCCCGTCGATCGGGGGAGAGGTGGCTCGGCGAAGCCGAGACGGAGTGGGGGTCGACCAGCGCACCATTGGACAATGCATGCGCCAAGCTGCCATGCACGCCACCGCCAAGGGCCGGCCACGTTCATGGGGGCGAGGAACGGCGCTATACCGGCCGCCACATCTGCAGGATCGAGGCGGCCAGCAGCAGGCCGAGCACGATGTTGAGCGCGCGCCACTGGCGCTCCGTCTTGAGCAGGCGGGCAAGCAGGGTTCCCGCCACGCACCACAGCGACAGCGAAAAAGCAGCCGCCAGGCCGAACACGGCGCCGAGCAGCAGCGCGAGTTGCAACGGACCGTCCGCCAGGGTCGCGAACGACGCGGCGGCTCCGAGCCCCATCGCCCAGCCTTTCGGGTTCATCCACTGGATACCGGCGCCGCCGAAAAAGCTGTTCGGCTTGTCCATGCTGATATCGAGATTGGGCGGACCGCTGCGGCCGATCTTGATCGCCAGCCAGATCAGATACAGCGAGCCGGCTATCTTCATGGCGAGCTGCAGGGATGGAATGGCGGCTAAAAGTCCAGCCAGGCCGGCCGCGCCCGCGGCTGCCACAGTCGCCAGTCCGGCGGCGCTGCCGGCCATCAGCGGCACGGAACGGCGAAAGCCGAATTGCGCGCCGGACGCGGTCGACAATGTCGTGGCGATGCCGGGCGTCGAGGTCGAGATCAGCGCGAACAGAACCAGCGGGATGATGGTTTCGGACATGCGGGCTTCCCAGTGGAGAAAGCCGGCATGCTTAGGCGCTTCGAGACATCAGTAAATGCAATGTTTGATATGGTTTGCATTAGCAATTATAATGCCGCGGATGATCCGCGATCTCGACATGACTCTCATCCGCACCTTCGTCACGACGGCCGACAAGGCCAGCATGACGGCGGCGGCCAACGCGCTCCATTTGACGCAAGGCGCCGTCAGCCAGCAGGTCAAGCGGCTGGAAGAGGTGCTGGGGCAAAGCCTGTTCGAGCGCGACCGCCGCGGTCTGAGGCTGACGCGTTCCGGCGAGCGGCTGCTCGAAAAGGCCAGGCGCCTGTTGCGGCTCAATGACGAGATCCTTGCCGAGATCAGGGGCGGGGCGGTTGCCGGGCGGGTGCGGGTC
>NZ_RZTO01000474.1:0-4850 GCF_003997225.1 Mesorhizobium sp. M2C.T.Ca.TU.002.02.1.1 | reverse complement strand
GCCTATCCCTTTGCCTGGATCCTCGCCGAGATGGTCCCGGAACGCTGGCAGCGGCTGGCGCTGATGCTGGCCGTGCTGCCGTTCTGGACCTCCTATGTCGTGCGCTCCTATTCCTGGCTGCTGGTGCTGGCGCAGAACGGCGTCATCAACCGGGCGCTGACCGGCATCGGCCTGATCGGCGAACCGCTGCAGCTCGCCAACACTCGGCTGGCCACCGTCACCGGCTTCGTGCATTTCTTCGTCATGCTTCTGACGCTGACGATCTTCGCCAATCTGAAGCAGCTCAGCCCGAGCTACCGCAAGGCCGCCGCCGATCTCGGCGCCGGGCCGGTGCGCACCTTCCTGCATGTCGTGCTGCCGCTGACCTTGCCCGGCATTATGGTCGGCGCCTTCCTCACCTTCGTGCTCTGCATCGGCGACTACATCACGCCGCAGATCCTCGGCGGCAACAACGAGCTGGTCATGCCACAACTCGTGATGATGCAGATCGGCCGCCGCGGCGATTTTCCGCTGGCGTCGGCGCTGTCGATCATCCTGATGGCCGTGGTCACCATCGCCTATCTCGCCTGCGCGCGCTGGCTGAAGATCGAGCGGGCATGACGATGCGCGCCGCCGTTCGCCTCGCCGCCTGGGTCTACGCTATCGCCGTCTACGGCTTCATCTTCCTGCCGGTGGTCGTGCTGGTGCTGTTCTCGCTGCAGGCGACCTCGTTCCCGATCCCACCCTTCACCGGTCCGTCGCTGCGCTGGTACCAGGCTGTGCTTTCCGATGCCCGGCTGACATCGGCGCTGGTCAACTCGCTGCTCGTTGCAGTGCTCTCCTCACTCGCTTCGGTTACGCTCGGCTTCCTCTCGGCCTGGGGGTTCGCGCGCTTCGTCCTGCCGGGCTCGGCCATGCTGCGTGGGCTGATCACGCTGCCGCTCACCGTCAGTTACCTCATCATCGGCATGGGATTGCTGGTGCTGTTCAACTGGGCCGGCGTGCCGAAATCGCTTTTGGCCGCCGGCATCGGCCATGTGGTGATCAACCTGCCGCTCTGCTTCGCCATCATCTACAGCCAGATGGGCGACCACCAGATCAACATCGAGCGCGCCGCGCGCGACCTCGGCGCCGCCGAGTGGAAGGTGCTGCTCATGATCACCGTGCCGGTGATGGCGCCGGCGATCTTCGCCGGCTTCTTCCTGTCGATGACCTTCTCCTGGGACGAGTTCGTGATTTCCTTCCTGCTTACCCGCTTCGAGACGACGCTGCCCGTGGAGATCTGGAACCTGCTGCGCTCCGGTCTCAACCCCAAGACCAATGCCGTCGGCTCGC
Organism: Mesorhizobium sp. M2C.T.Ca.TU.002.02.1.1; assembly: GCF_003997225.1. Lineage (NCBI taxonomy): Bacteria > Pseudomonadati > Pseudomonadota > Alphaproteobacteria > Hyphomicrobiales > Phyllobacteriaceae > Mesorhizobium > Mesorhizobium sp. M2C.T.Ca.TU.002.02.1.1. The sequence goes on along the minus strand of NZ_RZTO01000474.1, from coordinate 3,536 downwards.
TGGTCTTTGCCGTCTCCATCGTCCTGGTGGTGTTTTTCGAGCTGACGCTGTTGCGGAGAAAGCCGGCATGAGCGCGCCTTTGGTCGACATCCGCAACGTCTCGCATCGCTTCGGCCAGCTTGCGGTGCTGAAGAACGTCTCGCTCGCGATCGAACCCGGCAGCTACACGATCCTGCTCGGGCCTTCGGGCTCCGGCAAGACGACGCTGCTTTCGATTCTTGGGGGCTTCGTCACGCCCAGCGAAGGCAAGGTCTTCATCCGCGGCCAGGATTGTACAGCCGTGCCGCCGGCCAAGCGCCCGACAACCACCGTGTTCCAGGACTACGCGCTGTTTCCGCATATGAGCGTCGGCGGCAATGTCGGATTCGGGTTGCGCATGCAGGGCGTCGACGGCGCGACGCGGGCGGCGAAGGCGCGCGAGGCGCTTGCCCTCGTCGGGCTGGCCGCCGCCTTCGACAAGAAGCCGCATCAGCTTTCCGGCGGCCAGCGGCAGCGCGTGGCGCTGGCCCGCGCCCTGGTCATCGAGCCGGCGGTCCTGCTGCTCGACGAGCCGCTCGGCGCGCTCGATCTCAAGTTGCGCCGGCAGATGCAGGACGAGCTGAAGGCGATCCAGAAGCGCGTCGGCACCGCCTTCATCCATGTCACGCACGACCAGGAGGAGGCGATGGCGCTGGCCGACCATTGCGTGGTGATGAATGACGGCCGGATCGAGGACGAAGGCCCGCCCGAGCGCGTCTATGCGCGGCCAGCGACGCGCTTTTCCGCGACCTTCATGGGCGAGAGCACGATCCTTGCCGGCACCGTGACCGAGGCGAAGAACGGGATCGTCACGGCTTCGACAGAGGTCGGGCTGATTTCATTGCCCGGTGCATCGCCTGCCGGCGCCACGGTCGCGCTCGCGATCCGACCCGAGCATCTGGTCCTCGGCGAAGCGAAAGCCGATGTCGCGCTGGGCACGGCCGAGGTCGGCGATGTCGTCTTCCAGGGCAGCTTCAAGCGCGTGCTGGCGACTTCAGTTCTCGATACCGCGCTGCAGTTCATCGCCAGGGCTCCGGCTTCCGCCACGGTTCAGACAGGCGACACGATCCCGGTTTCATGCAACGCTCAAGACATCATCCTGCTGGCGGACTGATCCATGGGCACGCTTCCGGTCATCGAGGCTCCGGACTGGTACGAAACCATCCGCGTGGGCGACGACATCACGCTCATCCATGAGCCGTGGATAAAGCCCTTCTTCCGCTGCAACATCTGGCATGTGCGCGGGCGCGACCGCGACCTGCTGTTCGATACCGGCCTCGGCCATTTCAGCTTGAAACGTCATGTGCCGCTGGTCAGCGAGCGCAAGCTTACCTGCGTCGCCAGCCACACGCATTTCGACCATATCGGCTGCCACCACGAATTCCCCGACCGCTGCGTGCATTCGGCCGAAGCGGCAATCCTTGCCGATCCGCGCAACGAATGGACGGTGGCGGACCGTTACGCCAATGAAGAGATGTTCGACGGCGCGCCTGACGGCTGGGATACGGCGCGCTACCGCATCCTGCCCGCGCCGGCGGACCGGCTGCTCGAGCATGGCGACGTCGTAGATCTCGGCGACCGCGCCTTCGAGGTCATCCATACGCCGGGTCATTCGCCGGGCGGCATCGCGCTTTACGAGAAAAAGACCGGCATTCTGCTGTCGGGCGACATCGTCTATGACGGGCCGCTGATCGACGACGTCTATCATTCCAATATCGACGACTATGTCGGGACGCTGCTAGCCATGCGCGACCTCGAGGTCTCGGTCGTGCATGGCGGCCACTTTCCAAGCTTCGGCAAGGTGGCGCTACCGGCAACTCATCGACGAATATGTCGCGGGCAGGCACAAGGCGGGCTGTCACCTGCAGGGTGGCTAAGCGATAAGGGAAGCGAAGCCTACAGCGCCCTTTGCGGGCAAGGTGTTCCCGTGGCGTCCCCGCAGCGGGAAGCCGTCGGCTGCGGCCGCTGGCTCATCTCTTCCGAATGACGCACGAGTTCGGCGAACATCAGCGCGAAACTTCCCATCATCAGGAAGACTATGATCAGACGCGTTACCGGCAATAGACAGGTCTCTCGACTGGCCAGCCCCCGCTAACCCATCCACTGTCGGCTAACATGATCGATCCGGCTTTACGAGTGTTTAAGCCTCGCCTTAACCATTGCGGCCATCACATTCATGTCGCGCCTGTCACGAAGCGCGATTGTCGGGTGGACCGCCGGCCGCCCAGCACCCTTCACAGATACGGGCGGCGCATGCTACGCCGTCGCCGGCGCGGCCCTGCAGACGGTCGCCCTCCGGGAGCCATGAGCAAAGCCGCCAGTCGTTTCGCCTTCGTCTCTTCCGACACCGATGACGCCCGCGCGGCGCGGGAAAGCCTGTCGGCGCGCTATGGGCAGGTGCCCGTCGCGGAGGCCGAGATCATCATTGCGCTCGGCGGCGACGGTTTTCTTTTGCAGACGCTGCGCGAGACGATGAGCACGGGCAAGAAGGTCTACGGCATGAACCGTGGCACCATCGGCTTCCTGATGAACGAATATCGCGCCGGCGGTCTTGAGGAACGCATCGCCAACGCCGTTGCCGAGACGATCCGGCCGCTGGAAATGGTCGCTGTGACGCATGATGGCGAATCCGTTTCGGCGCTGGCCATCAACGAGGTGGCGCTGTGGCGCCAATCCTACCAGACCGCGAAGATCCGCATCACCGTCGACGGCCAGGTGCGGCTGGAGGAGCTGAACTGCGACGGCGTGATGATCGCGACGCCCGCCGGCTCCACCGCCTACAATCTGTCGGCGCACGGGCCGATCCTGCCGCTCGACGCGCCGTTGCTGGCGCTGACGCCGGTCAGTCCCTTCCGGCCGCGCCGCTGGCGCGGCGCGCTGCTCTCCAACAAGGCAACGGTGCGCTTCGACATCCTGGAAGCCGAAAAACGCCCGGTGAACGCCGCCGCCGACCACACCGAGGTCAAGGCGGTGGCCTCCGTCACCGTGCGGGAATCGCCGACGGCGACGGCGACTTTGCTCTTCGATCCGAACCATTCCTGGAATGAACGTATCCTTGCCGAGCAGTTCCGCTACTGAGCCGGCGCAACGAGATTGCTTCGATTAAGCATCGCGATTAAGGTTACGTCTTCACAATCACCGGGATTTCCGGCTGTTTCTGTTGACAAATCGCGGACTTGCGCCTAACTGCAACCGCGATCTTGCAGGCGCGCGGCGCCTGCCGCAACTCGTGTTGCGATTTTTTCCGAACCAGCCAAAGACAGCCACCTCTTGTCCTCAGACACCCAGACCGCTCAAGAAGCGTTGACATTCTCAGACCTTGGCCTTTCGCCGAAGGTCCTCTCCGCAGTCTCAGATGCCGGCTATGCCAAGCCGACTCCGATCCAGGCCGGAGCCATCCCGCATGCGCTGCTCGGCAAGGATGTGCTGGGCATCGCTCAGACCGGAACCGGCAAGACGGCTTCCTTCGTGCTGCCGATGCTGACGCGGCTGGAAAAGGTCCGGGCACGGGCCCGCAT
>NZ_RZTO01000473.1:0-4869 GCF_003997225.1 Mesorhizobium sp. M2C.T.Ca.TU.002.02.1.1 | reverse complement strand
CTTCAAGGGCGGCTGGGTGCAACTGACGGCCGACCAGCAGCCGTTCCTGCAAGGCTACCTGCCGATCCTCAGCCTTTGCCAGCAGGTGGTGCTGGGGCTGGCCCCGATGAATGTGGACACCGGCGCCGGCTTCGTCACGCCGCAGAACTACGAGATCGTCTCAGAGCTCGCCAAGCAGGCGCTGCGCTGACCTCCCAGGCCGCCGGCCGGACCCAACCCGGCCGGCGGGACCGCCGGCAGAACAGGCAATTCAAGCGAGGATCGCATGAGCGAACGCATCATCGAACTGCGCGATATCAAGAAATCCTACGGCCAGGTCTATGCGCTGGGCGGCGTCAACCTCAGCGTCGACCGCGGCGAGGTTGTCGGCCTGATCGGCGACAATGGCGCCGGCAAGTCGACGCTGATCAAGATCCTGTCTGGCGTGGTCAAGCCGACCAGCGGCGAGATCCTGGTGCGCGGCAAGCCGGTCAGCGGATGGAGCGCGGCGCGCTCGCGCGACGCCGGCATCGAGACGGTGTTCCAGGATCGGGCGCTGGCCGTGCAGCAGACGATCGTGCGCAACATCTTCATGGGCCGCGAGCTCACCAGCTTCATGGGCTGGCTGAAGGTCAACAAGGAGATCGCGGAGGCGAGCCGGCTGATGCGCGAGATCGGCTTCACCTCGAAAGTGTTCACGCCGCACTCGATCGTCGGCCAGCTTTCGGGCGGCGAACGACAGGGCGTGGCCATCGCGCGCGCCATCTACAAGCAGGCGGAGCTGATCATCCTCGACGAGCCGACGACGGCGCTGTCGCTGACCGAGACCGCCAAGGTGTTCCACTTCGTGCGTCAGGTGCGGGCGAGCGGCCGCTCGATCCTGTTCATCGGCCACAACATCCACCACGTCTTCGACATCGCCGACCGTTTCGTGGTGCTCGACCGCGGCAAGGTGGCGCTGACCGCCGACCGCACCGAGGTCAAGTCGGCCGACGACCTCATCGACTTCATGGAGGACATCGCGCATCCCGACGGCTTGCCGGGACTGCACGAGGCCGACGAAGCGGAGCAGAGAGCGCAATGAGCAAGGCGATGGAACCCGATCTGCAATCTCCTCTGGGAAGGGCAAGCGGCCAGATGGCCCAAAAGGCCGCCAAGGAATGGAGCCATCCGTCCAATCACTGGCTGCGCGGCTTCGTCCTCGACAACCGCGCAGCGCTCGGCACGCTCGCGGTGTTCATCGTGATGATGGCGGTCTTCATGACCGCCAACCCGACCGTCTTCACCACCTGGTATCTCTACAGCTCGGTGCTGACGACGCTTCCCGTCGCGCTGTTCGTGGTGGTGCCGCTGGTCTTCGTCGTCACCTGCGGCGAGATCGACCTGTCTTTCCCGGCGACGATGGGTTTCGCCTCCTGGGTCTTCGCGCTGGTGGTGCAGGCCGGCTACGATCCGTTCCTTGGCATCGCGGCCGCGCTCGTCACCGGCACGCTGCTCGGCTTCCTCGTCGGTTCGCTGGTCGTCTATGGCGGGCTGTCGTCGCTGATCGCCACGCTCGGGATGAACTTCCTGCTGCGCGGCCTGATCCAGATCATCAACGAGGGCAAGTCGACGGCGCTGACCAATCTGGCCGACAGCGCGGCCTACAAGATCTTCTCCAGCCAGATCTGGGGCATTCCGGTGCAGATCTTCTGGGCGGTCGCCTTCGTGGTGTTCTCGGCGCTGCTCTTCAACCGGCACCGCTTCGGCGCGCAGGTGAAGGTGGTCGGCGACAATCCCGACAGCGCCAAGCAGATGGGCATCGACGTCAAGTGGGTGCGGGTGAAGGTGTTCGTCTTCACCGGCATAGGGGCGGCGATCGCCGGCACCTTCTCGGTGATGATCAACTTCACCTGGTGGCCAACGGCCGGCGACGGCTATCTGCTACCGGTGCTGGCGTCGGTCTTCGTCGGCGGCACGCCGACCTGGGGCGGCATCGGCACGGTCGTCGGCGGCGCGATCGGCGCGGTCACGGTGTCGTTCATTCAGACTGGCGTGGTAGCGGCGGGCCTCAGCGGCTTCTACGTGCAGTTCTTCAACGGGCTGATCATCATCCTGTCGCTGCTCGGCCATAAGTGGAACCAGGCAAGGTACAGGTGAGGGGGCAGGTCACACCGGCGCGACAAACCCGTCCAGCACGCGTTTCTGGCCGGCCTTGTCGAAGTCGATGGTGAGCTTGTTGCCGTCGATGGCCGCGATGTTGCCGTTGCCGAATTTCTGGTGGAAGACGCGGTCGCCGACATTGAAGGCGGATGGCGTGTCGGCGACGGATTTGGCGACCAGCTCGCCCTCGATGGTGCGGCCCTTCACAGAGGTGCGCCCGGCGCCGTAGCCGCTGTCGGTTTCGCCGTAGCCGATGCGCTCTACCTGGTGGCCGGAGCGGGTGCCCCAGTTGCGGTCGGTCGCCTCGGTGCGGTTGGCCTGCGCGCGCTGCCAGCCGGGCGTCGCATAGGTGTTGGAGAAGCTGCCCTGGTCCTTGGCGCCGATATTGTCGAAGCGCGAGGCGCCGTAGGGGTTTTGCCGGCCGCCACCGCCGCCGCGCCCGGAGGCGAATGAGCCGCCGCCATAGGGATTGCCGTAGCCGCCATAGGAGTTGCCGCCGTCCGCGACGTCGACATGGGTTTCCGGCAGTTCATCGAGGAAGCGCGACGGGATCGTCGATTGCCACAGGCCGTGGATCAGGCGGTTCGAGACGAACCAGATGTGCAGGTTCTTCTTGGCGCGCGTCAGGCCGACATAGGCGAGCCGGCGCTCTTCCTCCAGGCCGGAGCGGCCGCCTTCGTCCAGCGCGCGCTGGTGCGGGAACAGGCCTTCCTCCCAGCCGGGGAGAAAAACGGTCTCGAATTCGAGGCCCTTGGCCGAATGCAGCGTCATGATCGAGACCGCGTCGAGCGACTCGCCTTGCTCGGCCTCCATGACCAGCGCGACATGCTCGAGGAAGGAGCGCAGCGATTCATATTCCTCCATGGAGCGGATCAGCTCCTTGAGGTTTTCCAACCGGCCAGGCGAATCCGCCGAACGGTCGTTCTTCCACATGTCGGTGTAGCCGCTCTCCTCCAGGATGGTCTCGGCGAGCTCGGTGTGCGGGGTGGTTTCCAGCGCCTTCTGCCAGCGCTCGAAATTGGCGGCGACCTCACGCAATGCCGCGCGCGGCTTCGGCTTGAGCTCGTCGCTTTCGGCAAGCGTGGCGGCGGCCTCCAGCATCGGGACGCGCATGGCGCGCGCCGTGTCGTGGATCTGGCGGATGGTGGCTTCGCCCAGCCCGCGCTTCGGCACGTTGACGATGCGCTCGAAAGCGAGGTCGTCGCCGCCGTTGGCGACGACGCGGAAGAAGGCAAGCGCGTCGCGGATCTCCAGGCGCTCGTAGAAACGCGGGCCGCCGATGACGCGGTAGTTGAGGCCCAGCGTGATGAAGCGGTCTTCGAAGGCGCGCATCTGGAAGGACGCGCGCACCAGAATCGCCATGTCGTTGAGATTGTGCTTCTGCCGCTGATAGGCCTCGATGGCGTCGCCGATGGCCATGGCCTCTTCCTCCGAGTCCCAGGCGGCATGGACATGCACCTTGTCGTCCTCGGGGTCGTCGCGGTCGGTGAACAGCGTCTTGCCGAAACGGCCTTCATTGTGGGCGATGAGGTGAGAGGCCGCGCCGAGGATGTGCGCGGTGGAGCGATAGTTGCGCTCCAGCCGGATGATGGTGGCGCCCGGGAAATCCTTGTCGAAGCGCAGGATGTTGTCGACCTCGGCGCCGCGCCAGCCATAGATCGACTGGTCGTCGTCGCCGACGCAGCAAATGTTTACGGTGCTGGCTCCAATCTCCCCCCTTGTGGGGGAGATGTCGCCGGAGGCGACAGAGGGGGGCGCTGTCCCGCCGGCCTTTCCGCCTGAAAGATTGGAAGCGCCGCGATCCTTCGCGCCCCCCTCTGTCCTGCCGGACATCTCCCCCACAAGGGGGGAGATTGGCCTGCCGCCGTCGTCGGCGCCTTTGCGCCCAGCACCGGGCCGCTGCGCCAGAAGGCGCAGCCACATGTATTGCGCGGTGTTGGTGTCCTGGTACTCGTCGACCAGAATGTATTTGAACTTGCGGTGATATTCCTTCAGCACGTCCGGATAGGCGCGGAAGATGCGGATCGGATGATAGAGCAGGTCGCCGAAGTCGCAGGAATTCAGCGTCTGCAGCCGTTCCTGATAGGCTTTGTAGAGCTGGCGGCCCTTGCCGTTGCCGAAGCTGCGCGCATCGCCTTCCGGAATCTCGTCGGGGCCGAGCCCCTTGTTCTTCCAGTTGTCGAGCATCTGGGCGAAGGTCTTGGCCGGCCAGCGCTTGTCGTCCAGCCCTTCGGCCTGGATCAGCTGCTTGATCAGCCGCACCACGTCGTCGGTGTCGAGAATGGTGAAATCGGATTTCAGCCCGGCAAGCTCGGCGTGACGGCGCAGAAGCTTGACGCCGATCGAGTGGAAAGTGCCGAGCCAGGGCATGCCTTCGACATTGCCTTCGCCGATCAGGTGGCCGATGCGCTGCTTCATCTCGCGCGCGGCCTTGTTGGTGAAGGTGACGGCCAGGATCTGCGAGGGGAAGGCCCTGCCGGTGGCAAGGATGTGGGCTATGCGCGTGGTGAGCACCCGCGTCTTGCCGGTGCCGGCGCCGGCCAGCACCAGAACCGGGCCTTCGGTCGTTTCGACGGCGAGCCGCTGTTCCGGGTTCAGACCCTTCAGATAATCGGGCGCGCCGTTCTGGCCGCTGCGGGCGGCCATGGCGCGCGCGGCTATGCCGGATGGGGCCGCCGCGGGCCGCGCATTCGGTTCATCGAAAAAAGGCATGTCCTCGGAAAAGCCCGACATCGCTCCCGAATGTAG
>NZ_RZTO01000472.1:0-4874 GCF_003997225.1 Mesorhizobium sp. M2C.T.Ca.TU.002.02.1.1 | reverse complement strand
CGTCACGCCGATGACCGATCTCCATGTCTTCCGCTTCGGCCAGCTGTTCGAGCGCAAGCAGACCTGGGAATACGCCTTTTCCTATGCGCCGCTGGTCAACGGCCTGCGCGCGGCGCTGCCGCCGCAAGTGCCGCTGACGGTGGGCAAGGTCGCCGAGGTCTCGACCGGACCGGACCGGCAGCGCCTGGTGCTCACCGACGGCTCCGTCATCGAAGCCAGGCTCCTGGTCGTGGCCACCGGTTACAGCGAGGCGGTGCGGCGCGCCATCGGCGTCGAGCGCATCGAGGAATCGAAGGCGCATTCGCTGTCGATGGGGTTCGATTTCGCGATCACACCGAAGGAGTTCGGCCTGCAGTCCCTCACCTTCTACGCGAGGCGGGTCGCCGACCGCATTGCCTTTCTTACCATCTTCCGGATCGGCGAGCGGATGCGGGCCAACATGTTCGTCTATCGGACCGTTGCCGATCCTTGGGTGCAGGCGTTCCGCGAAAACCCGCAAAAGATCCTGCTCGAGCTGATGCCGGAGATTGCCGCGCGATGCGGCAACTTCGCGATCGCCAGCGAGGTGGAAGTGAGGCAGGTCAGCCTGACAACGACGCAGGGGCATCGTCGCGACGGCGTCGTCTTCATCGGCGACGCGTTCGCCACGACCTGCCCGGCGCAAGGCGACGGCATTCACCGGGTGCTTACCGATGTCGATCGCCTCACGGCACACATCCCGGCCTGGTTCGCAACACCCGGCATGGCAACCGACAAGATCGGCGCGTTCTACGACGATCCGGCCAAGGTCGCGGCCGACGAAAAAGCCTTGCGCGCCAGCATCTATGCCCGGCGGATCAACGTCGAAACCGGGTTGGAATGGCGGCTGCGCCGCCTGCGCAACAACACCGCGCGGCGGCTGATGATCTTCGCCCGCCGGTTCCGGGCGGCTGGAAAACCGAGTGACGCCGCGCCTGGCGTAGCAGCAGTTGCTTTCGACCACGCCGACAAGGCAGGTCAGGAATTGCCCGCCGGGCCGCGCCTGGGACCATAATCGTAAGTGAGCTTACGAATCCGTAAGTCGCGATTCCCGGCGAAGCCGGTTTAGATCGCCTTGAGCAGTGTCTCCTGCTCGGCGGGACAGCACTCCCGTCGCACCAATGGCCCGCTGCCGTCTCTATCGGCAGCGGGCTATCGAGCGGCGGCTCGCAGGGCCTGTACTTCGCAGCCGCCCGGCTCGCGCCCGGGTTGGTTCGGATCGTTTCGGCCGCCCGTGATATCCGCTCGAACGTCCGACATGGACGCCGACGGAGATCCGCGCCTTCCCCGCGCATGGGGGTTGGCCCCGCCCCGCGCTTCGCCCTATCTTCGGATTGGAACAAGGACCACGACCATGACCCGTATCCGGGCGATGACGAGGAACGACCTGGCCGACGTATCGCGGCTGCTCGGCCAATCCTGGCGGCGGACCTACGCGCCGATCATGGGCGACGAGACCGTGGCCAGGCTCTCCGACGAAAGGCACGCGCCGGAAAGGCTCGCGGCCGAGCTCGACGACGAGGACAAGATGTCCTTCGTCGCGGAACGCGCCGACGGCTCGATCGCCGGCTACGCCATGGCGGCGATGGACGCAAAGGGCGACGTCATGCTGGAGAGGCTCCACATCGAGCCGCAGGCCTTCGGCAGCGGCCTCGCGGTCGATCTTCTGCATGCGGTGCTTGCCGCGCATGCGGGTATTCCCAGCATTGCGCTGGAGGTGATCGAGGGCAACGACCGCGCGATCGCCTTCTACCGCAAGCATGGCTTCGAGGTGGTCGAGCGCCGGGAAGCCGCCCACGGCGTCGGCGGTCACGCCTCGCTGATCATGCGCCACATGCTGCCGATGGCTTAGGTCGACATCAGGCGGCGGCCCGCATGCGCAGCGCCTCCATGACGCTGTCCTCGAAAGCGCCTGGCACCCTGCCCGCGTTGGCCAGTTGGGCCGCATCCCAGCTTTGGCTCAGGCTGCCGTCGGCCATCAGCACCGCGCGGTTGCAGAGCACCGGCACAGCCTCCACGACATGGGTCGAGACGATGGCGGCGTGACGGCCGCTCGCGCAGAGCGCGGTGATGACGCGCTTCACCTCCCAGGCCGCGGCTGGGTCGAGGCCGTTCAGCGTCTCGTCGAAGATCAGAAGCGACGGTCGGCCGAGAAGTGCAGCAACGATCGCGACCTTGGCTAGCGTGCCAAGCGAATATTCGGCGATCGGACGGTCGATCCAGCGGCCAAGCTCGAGCCGCTCCAGGAGGTCGGCGCCGGGCAGATCATCGGGCGCGCAACCGCGGATCGAGGCAACGAGCTCGATATACTGGCGTCCCGAAAGCGGCGCGGGCAATTCATGCGGCTCGATGGCGAGGCCGAAGCCGGCCTTGGCACGCTCCGCCGCGGTGGCAAGGTCGATGCCATCGACCGTCACGCTGCCGCCGAGCAATGGGATCTGGCCGGTGATCGCCCTGATCAGCGTCGACTTGCCCGAACCATTGGCGCCGAGCAGGCCGATTATGTCGCCCCGGCGGAGCGAAAGATCGATGCCGCGCACCACGGCGCGGCCGCGATAGCCGGCGCTGAGGCCGCTGACGGCGAGGACTTCATCCATTGCGATACCTCTGTCGGGTTCTGTGCCATAGGAAAACCACCAATGCCGCCAGGCCGATCAGCACGGTGCGGCCATATTCGAGCGTTTCATAACCAGCATAGGCGAGCGCGCCGGCGAAGCTCAGCATGGCGACGAAGGGCGCGTTGAGGAAATAGGCGCCGAACACCGCATAGGCGCCGTTCAGCACCAGCAGCCAGAGTCCGCCCGCCACCGGCACGGCCCATGCCGACGGCTCGGCCGCCAGCGCCGCGCCGGCCGGCAGCAGGAAGAAGGCGAGCGACAATTGCAGCGGCAGTTGCACCAGCCGCAGCCACACGCGGGTGAAGCCGATAGGCGCCGTGCGCAGCACCGGTGAGCCCAGCGGCTGGCAGCGCAGGCTGAGCATGAAAATGAGAACGCCGCCCGCCAATCCCGCCACCGCCGCCGGCCCGGCCGTGCCGCCGGCAAGGCTTGCCCATGCGCCAAGGATGGCCGCGACAGCAAGCATGAGGCTGGCGGCGGCCAGCTTCCATGACGGCCGCAAATGGCCGCCCGGCAGTTTCAAGGCCCAGCTCGAAAGCCAGCGCGGGCGCGCCCTGTCGAGGCGTCGCAGCCGCGGTCTTCCAACGGGCGCCGCCTCGCTCGCCGCCTCACCGAGGAGAAGACGTGGCTGCCGCAGGCGCCAAATGGCTGCCGTGCCGAAGCCCAGGGCAAACAGGATCGCAGCGCGCACGCCCCAGGCCGCCGGCAACGGCTGCCCAGTGACTGCGCAGGCCAAGCCCGCCGAAACCGCAATCAGGACGCCCAGCGGCACGAAGATCGCGAGCGTCGCCCTGCCGGCCATGCGGCGACGCTGTCTGGAGCCAAGCGGCAGCGCCTTGAGGAAAGGCGCGAAAGCGCGTTGAAGACAGAGTGCGGACACCGCATTGCCCGCGACCGCGCCGAGCGCCGCCAGCGCAAGCGGCAGGTCGAGGGCCCACAGAAGCTGGTCGTGGCGCAACCTTGGGGCCGCGGCCTGCAGGGCAAGCACGATATCGGCGATCGCATAGGCCAGCAGCGCGCCGCCGCCGAGCCCGATCCAGGCGAGATCGCGGCGCCGCATCGCCCGCAGGCCGGCGACCAGCTCGCGCCAGAGCAGTATCAGGACAAGCCCGTCGTGCGGCATTGGTTCGTCATCATGGTTCCAACACGGAAATAGGTCACGGCAATTGTGCCGCGAGTGGGGCGATAGCTCACCCGGCCGGCTTGGCGTTGACGTTCTTCATGGCGGCAAGCAGGTAGTCCTGCACTGTTGCCTGAAGGTTGGTCGTGGCGGCGCGCACGGCGGCCATTGCCTGCCTGACCGCCGCCTCGTCGAAAGGCTGCGCCTTCTCGGCCGCAGCCAGGTCGGCGCGCGCCGCGCGCAGCTGCCGCAGGGCTTCGAACGTGCGGGCGCGGTTGTCGCGCATGACCGAGCGGAATTCCTTGCGCACCTCGGGCGAGTAGGCGCCCGCGACCTCCGCCAGCAGCCCGCGCGCGGCGACCGCCTGGCGCAGGCCATGCGCGGCATAGCCGATGAAGAAGAAGTTGAGCGCGAGCGAAAGGGCAAGCACCACCAGCACGGCCACCCAGATCCATGAGCGACCGGTCATAGCGCGTCCCCCTCGCCCGCATCACCCGCAATCGCCGGTCCGCCGTCATCGGGAAGCCTGGCGCCCGCGGCGAGCGCCAGGAGGTCGGAATCCTGCGACTGGTCCTGAAGGCGCGCCACCTGGTAACCGGCGATTGTCGCGGTGACAAGCAAGGCCGCGGCGCAAGCGGCGATGCCGGCCGGCGCGACGAGGAAGCGCGGCAGCAGCGAAGGACGCGCCGCGCCGCGATCGATACGCGCCATCACCTTGCGCGCCAGCGCGCGATCGTCGCCCTCGACCAGCGCGGCCTGAAGCACCAGCCTGTCGAGCGCGTCGTCGGCGCCGGCACCGCCGTCAAGCGCCATGAATGCCAGCGCCGGCCCTCTCAAGGCCTCTGGCCAGGCATCGATGTCGTCGCCGAAGCGGCGCCGGTTGTTCTCGAATTCCTCGCGTGTCATGAGGATTTCCTTTCGCGGCCCGCGGCCGCATCTGCCAAATGATCCCTGAGCGCGCGGCGCCCGCGCACGAGCAACTGTTCGACCGAGCCCGCGCTGGCGCCCATCACCTCGGCGATCGCACCGATGTCAAGCTCGCCCACAGCCCGCAAAAGCAGCGCCATCCGCTGGCGCTCCGGCAGACGCGACAGGCCATCGCGCACGATTGCCAGTTC
>NZ_RZTO01000471.1:0-4879 GCF_003997225.1 Mesorhizobium sp. M2C.T.Ca.TU.002.02.1.1 | reverse complement strand
CGGTTATAGCGATCACGGCCCGGCATGACCACCACTTTGCACTGCGCCAGATTCTTCCGGAAAAACCGCAGGCCTGTGTCGGATCACGGGCCGCACAGCCGTCCTTGGACAGACGGCACCATTCACGCACTCAGCCGTTTGACCGTATCGGCAAAGAAGCATTCGGAGGAAGACGCATGCAAAAGATCACAACCTGCCTGTGGTTCAACGACCAGGCCGAAGAGGCAATGAACCATTACACATCCATCTTCAAGAATTCGAAGGTGCTGAGCGTGATGCGCTGGCCCAAGGGCCATCGGGATGAGGGCAAGGTGCTGGTGACCACGTTCGAGCTCGACGGCGTGCCGTTCCAGGCGCTCAATGGCGGACCGGAATTCAATTTCACCGAAGCCATGTCGCAATCGATCGACTGCAAGACGCAGGAAGAGGTCGATCATTTCTGGGAGAGGCTTGGCGAAGGCGGCGAGCCCGGCCCATGCGGCTGGCTGAAGGACAAGTTCGGCGTCTCCTGGCAGGTCGTGCCGGAGCAGCTGCCAAGACTGCTTATGGATCCGGACAGGGCCAAGGCCGGCCGCGTCATGTCGGCGATGATGCAGATGGGCAAGATCGACATCGCCAAGATCGAGGAAGCGGCGAAGGGGTGAGAATTAGTGAATGGTGAATGGTGAATGGTGAAGCGTTAGCAGCCGCTCCTTCCCGACTACCACCCACTATTTACTACTCGCTACTCGCTACTCACTATTCACCATTCACCAGAATCACGCCGCCTTGTCGCGCACCTGATAGTCCTTCACCGCAGTGAAGCGGATCGCTTTCCAGCGCTCGGCTTCGTAGTTCAGCGAGAAGGCGTGCTGGGCGAGGAAGACCGGATCGTTGTCGAGGTCGCGGGCGATGTCGCCGCGATGCGCTTCGATGAAGCGCTGCACCTCCGCCTTGTCGTCGGCCGCGATCCAGCGGCAGACCGAGAAGCGCGACATCTCGAAATCCACCGGCAGCGTGTATTCGATGTTAAGCCGCTCCTTGAGCACATCGAGCTGCAGGGCGCCGACGACGCCGACAATGGCCGGCGAGCCGTCTTCCGGCGAGAACAGCTGCACCACGCCTTCCTCGGCCATCTGGTGCAGCGCTTCCTTCAGCTTCTTGGCCTTCATGGCGTCGCCGAGGCGCACGCGGCGCAGGATTTCCGGGGCGAAGTTCGGCACGCCGCGGAACAGTATCTCCTCGCCTTCGGTCAGCGTGTCGCCGATACGCAGCGTGCCGTGGTTGGGGATGCCGACGACGTCGCCGGCGAAAGCCTCGTCGGCGGTGACGCGGGTGCGAGCGAAGAAGAATTGCGGCGCCGAGAGCGACATCGGCTTGCCGGTGCGCACCAGCTTGGCCTTCATGCCGCGCTCCAGCGTGCCCGAGCAGACGCGCACGAAGGCGATGCGGTCGCGGTGGTTGGGGTCCATGTTGGCCTGGATCTTGAAGACGAAGGACGTCATCTTCTCCTCCGTCGCCTCCACCGTGCGGGTATCGGCCTCCTGGGCGCGCGGCGGCGGACCGTAGGCGCCGAGCGCCTCGATCAGATCGCGCACGCCGTAATTGCGCAGCGCCGAGCCGAAATAGACCGGCGTCAGATGGCCTTCGCGGAAGGCGTCGATATCGAGAGGCCGGCAGGCCTCGCGCGCCAGTTCGAGCTCCTCGATGAAGGCTTCGCGCTCATTGTCCGGCAAAAGCCCTGCGACACGGTTGGAATCCGGGCCGTTGACGGGCGTGCGCTCCTTTTCCTCATCGCCCTTGCGCACGGCGTTGAGCGCCAGGTGATAGGTGCCGGAAAACGTCCTGCCGCGGCCGATCGGCCAGGTGACGGGCGCCGTGTCGAGCGCCAGCTTCTGCTCGATCTCGTCCAGGATCTCGAACGGGTCGCGGCTCTCGCGGTCCATCTTGTTGACGAAGGTGATGATCGGGATGTCGCGCAGCCGGCAGACCTCGAACAGCTTCAGCGTGCGCGGCTCGATGCCCTTGGCGGCGTCGATGACCATGACGGCCGAGTCCACCGCCGACAGCGTGCGGTAGGTGTCGTCGGCGAAGTCCTCGTGGCCGGGCGTGTCGAGCAGGTTGAAGACGTTGCCTTCATATTCGAAGGTCATCACCGAGGTGACGACGGAGATCCCGCGCTCGCGCTCGATCTTCATCCAGTCGGACCGGGTCTGGATGCGGTCCTTCTTGGCCTTGACCTCGCCGGCGAGTTGGATGGCGCCGCCGAACAGAAGCAGCTTTTCTGTGAGCGTCGTCTTGCCCGCGTCGGGGTGGGCGATGATCGCGAAGGTGCGGCGGCGCGCAACCTCTTCAGGTATCGTTTCGGGCATATCTTCAAGGAGTTCCGTGTGACAGGCGGCGCTTCTATCAGCGCAGCGCCGGCCTGTCGACATGGGCGAGCACGCCTCGTGCCCGCCGCTCCGCATCAAGCCGGTTCGGCCGCGCTCTCCGCCCGGGCAATCTCAGGCAACCAGCCGGCAATGGCCTTGCCGATCGTGTCGGGGTGATCTTCCTGCAGGTAGTGGGCGCCAGGCCCCAGATCGATGAAACGGCAGTTCTTCAGCCCGGCCGCGAACTCCTTTGCCGCCTGCGCTGAAATCAACGCCCCCGGATCGCCGGCGAACAGCAGCTTCGGGTAGGAGGAGAGCCGCAGCGCGCGGTGATCGTGCGCGCTGATCGCGGCGACATCGGCCGGCTGGTTCTCGATCGGCAGTTCGCGCGGCAGGCGCAGCGCCGGCTTGCGCGACTGCGGCGTCGGGAACGGCGCACGGTAAGCGTCCATCTCCTCCTCGCTCATCTTGCGCAGGACCGAGGCAGGCAGGATTTTTTCGACGAAGACATTGTCCTCAAGCACCAGCTTTTCGCCGACGCCCGGCGTGCGCAACGCCTTGAAGAGCTCGCGCGCCTGGGGACGCTGGTGGAAATCCTCCCAGCGCTCGAAGGGCCGGATGAATTCCATGAAGGCAAGGCCGAGAACACGCCGCTGCCGCCGCGCGGCGAAATGGAACGCCAGCGCCGTACCCCAATCCTGGGCGACGATCACCAGGTCCTTGAGATCGAGAGCTTCGATGAAGGCGTCGAGATAGCGGATTTGATCGAAGAAGCGATAGTCGATGTCCGGCTTGCCCGACTGGCCATAGCCGATCAGGTCTGGCGCAATGCAGCGACCGAACGGCGCGACATGCGGGATTATGTTCCGCCATATGTAGGACGAAGTCGGGTTGCCGTGCAGAAACAGCACGGTCGGGCCGGCCGATCCGGCCTCCAGATAAGACATGGTGGAATCGAGCACGGCGACTCCAGAGCGCCGCGGCGGTTGTTTATCGATCGTCGAATACATCCGTATCACTCCCTTCCGAACACAGTGCTGAAGATGATTTTCTTGAACCGTTCGAGCGGTTCCGGGCTACGCTCGACCTTCATGCGCAGCATGGCGCCCTGCCAGGAGGACAGCAGGAAATCGGCGAGGTCCTCGGCATCGAAAGCCTTGGTGATCTCGCCCGCCGCCTGGCCTTCGGCGATGCAGGCCGCGAAGGGCCGGCGCCAGCGCTCGAAGATATCGACCAGCCTGAGCCGGAGCGGCTCGCTGTGCACGGCCGTTTCCAAGCTGAGATTGCCGATCATGCAGCCGCGCGCCCAGTCATGCGCTTCGAGCTTGGAGGTGATGACGTCGAGGTAGCGGCGCAGCCTGCCGATGGGCGGCGTGCCGTCGCGCGCCAGCGCATTCTCCACCAGGCCGCTGACATAAGCGAAGTAGCGTTCCAGCACCTCGCCGGCGAAGTCTTCCTTGGAGGCGAAATGGTTGGTGAAGGAGCCTGGTCGGGCGCCTGCCGCGGCAACGATGTCGCGGACGCCGGCTGCGGTGTAGCCGGAATTCCAGATGGTCTGGAAGCCGGCGTCGAGGAGGTTTTCGCGGAGTGATTGTCTGGCCATGGCGATATAATACGTACGTACGTATTGTTGTCAAGCCCGCAAGTTTGCATTGGCAAAAGCGCCCGCAAATGGCAGGTGGGGAACCTCACCGCGAACAGGGATGGAGAACAGCGTGACGAAAGCGGTTATCGTCGTCGGCGCCGGCATCATCGGCGCTTCGACCGCCTGGCATCTGACGAAGGCTGGCGCGCGGGTGACGGTGGTTTCGGAAAGCGGCGCCGGTGGTGTCGCCACGCCCAATTCCTTCGCCTGGATCAATGCCAGCTGGGGCAATCCGGAAATCTATTTCCGGCTGCGCATCCGCGCCATGGCCGAATGGAAAAGGCTGGCGAAGGACGTGCCCGGGCTGCCGCTGTCGTGGTGCGGCGGTCTTTGCTTCGACCTGCCGGCCGACAAGCTCGAAGCCTATGCGGCCGAACACTCGTCATGGGGTTATGGTATCGAGCGGGTCGACGCCAAGCGGGCGGGAGAGATCGAACCCAACCTGGTCGCGCCTCCCGATTTCGCCGTCTACGTCGCGGAGGAAGGCGTTGCCGAGCCGGTCGCGACCGCAAAGGCGCTGCTGGCCGATGCCGAACGGCTTGGCGCACGGGTGATCGCGGGCGCCGTGGACGGGCTGGTCCTCTCGAGCGGCCAGGTGACAGGCGTGATCGTTTCGGACGAAACTATCCGCGCCGATGAGGTCGTCATCGCGGCAGGCGCCGGCGCCCCGGCCATTGCCGCAACGGCCGGCATCAAGCTGCCGCTCGACACGCCGCCGGGCCTCATCGTGCATTCGCGTCCCTACAAGAAACTGCTCAACGGGCTGGTACACGCCGAAAGACTGCATATGCGCCAGACGGCGGAGGGCCGCATCATCGCCGGCTCGGATTTCGCCGGCGGCGATCCGGGCGAGAACCCGCAAACCACAGCGCGCGATTTGTTC
>NZ_RZTO01000470.1:0-4890 GCF_003997225.1 Mesorhizobium sp. M2C.T.Ca.TU.002.02.1.1 | reverse complement strand
GCGCCGGCGCGGTGCCGAAGCATCCGATCATCTTCTCAAAGGTGCCGGAATCGGTCGTCCCCAACCATGCCAGCGTGCTGATCGATTCCACTGTCTCGGCGGCGATCGACTATGAGGCGGAGCTTGCCGTCATCATCGGCAAGGGCGGGCGCGGCATCTCGAAGGAGGACGCCCTCGACCACGTCTGGGGCTATACGATCGTCAACGACGTCACGGCACGCGACCTGCAAGGCAAATACAGCCAGTGGCTGATCGGCAAATCGCAGGACACGTTCTGTCCGATGGGGCCGTGGGCCGTCACGAAGGACGAGTTCGATCTCGCCAACGCCGGCATCCGCTGTTTCGTCAACGAGGACCTGCGCCAGGACTCCCGGATATCGCTGCTCATCTTCGATATCCCGACCATCATCGCCACGCTCTCGCAAGGCATCACGCTGAAGCCCGGCGACATCATCGCCACCGGCACGCCCGTCGGGGTCGGCATCGGTTTCGATCCGCCGAAATACCTCAAACCCGGCGACGTCGTGCGCATCGAGATCGACGGCATCGGCACATTGGAGAACCGTTTCGTGGAGAGGCCGCAATGACGACCGTGACTGTCGGCCAGGTCGTTGCCGAAGTGACCGGCGAAGGCGCGGCCGTGGTAATGATCCACGGCCTCGGCGGAACCTCAAACATGTTCCAGCCGCAGATGGGCGCGCTCTCCGGCTATCGCGTCATCCGGCTCGACCTGCCCGGTTCGGGCCGCTCGCCGCGCCCGATCGAGCCGCTCACCATCGAAGGAATGAGCGAAGCCGTGATCCGCGCCATGGCCGGTATGGGCGTGACGTCGGCGCATTTCATCGGCCATTCGATGGGCACCATCGTGTGCCAGCAGATCGCGGCGACGCAACCCGCGCTGGTAACATCGCTGACGCTGTTCGGCGCCCTGGCCGAGCCGGGCGAGGCAACCCGGCAGGGGCTCGGCAACCGGGCGCGCCTGGCGCGCTCCGGCGGCATTGCCGACATCGCCGATCAGATCGTCGCCAACGCGATTTCGGCGCACACCAGGGAGACGTCGCCCGCGGCGGCGGCCTTCGTGCGGGAATCCATCACCCGCCAGGACCCCGAATCCTATGCCCGCACCTGCGAGGCCTTGGCGAAGGCCACCGCGGTCGATGCGCGGCGGATTTCGGCGCCGACGCTGCTCGTCACCGGCGATGCCGACACGGTCAATCCGCCGGGCGTCGCCCAGGCGCTTGCCGACAAGATCAAGGGAGCCGTATTCTCCTCGCTCGATCGGTGCGGACACTGGGCCACGGTGGAAAGTCCGCGCGAGAGCAGTTCGAGGCTCGCCGATTTTTTGAGACGGGTTGATAGGTGAGGATTTCGCATCGGGCGTAGACTTACGCGCTCGGCAAGTTGGGAGGCTTGTTATGGCAGACGAAAGCTGGGCCGGAAACGGGTCGGGAAGCACGCTCTTCACCAATGTGCGCGTGCTCGACGCGACTGGTGAATATCCCTACACCGGCGAGGTGCTGGTGCAAGGCAACCGCATCAAGCAGATCACCAAGGGTTCGTCGCGCTTCGGCGCCTCCTCGTCGTCTTCCTACAATGGCGGCGCTACCGTGATCGACGGCATGGGCGCGACGCTGATGCCCGGCATGATCGACGCGCATCTGCACCTGTCCTGGAACAACGCCCCCGGCATCGATCCCATCCAGATGATGGAGATCGAGGAGCATATGCTGGTCACCATGGAGATGGCCAAGCTGGTGCTCGATGCCGGATTCACCGCCGGCCGAGGTGCCGCCGCCGCCAAGCCGCGGCTCGACGTCGTCGCCAAGAAATTCATCAACCAGGGCCGGTTTCCGGGCCCGCGCTACCTCGCGGCCGGGCCTGAGATCACCACGGTCGGCGGTCTCGGCGATTCGGCGCCCTCGCATATTCCGCATGAGGGCCTCAATCTCGGCATCGTCGTCTCGGGTCCGGAGGAGATCCGCCGCACGGTGCGCCAGCTGATCAAATACGGCGTCGATTCCATCAAGCTCAACCTCTCCGGCGAGAGCATCACCGGCATGGGCGCGGAGGAAACCCCGATGTCCGAGGAAGAGGTCGCCATGGCCGCGTCCGAGGCGCGCTGCCGCAACAAGGTGCTGTCGGCGCATGCGCGCTCTTCCGGCTCGGTCAAGCAATGCATCCGCCACGGCATCCAGAACATCTACCACGCCTCCTTCGCCGACGAGGAAGCGCTCGACATGCTGGAGGCGGTCAAGGACAAGCACTTCGTC
This sequence comes from Mesorhizobium sp. M2C.T.Ca.TU.002.02.1.1, assembly GCF_003997225.1. Taxonomy (NCBI): domain Bacteria; kingdom Pseudomonadati; phylum Pseudomonadota; class Alphaproteobacteria; order Hyphomicrobiales; family Phyllobacteriaceae; genus Mesorhizobium; species Mesorhizobium sp. M2C.T.Ca.TU.002.02.1.1. Next base: position 2,620 of record NZ_RZTO01000470.1, on the reverse strand, counting down.
GCGCCCGGCGTCGCCTGGCTGATCAACACCGCGCGCCATGCCGAGCAATGGGGCATCAAGCCCGGCTCGCCGCTGTCGCTCGAATATGAGCGCGAGCTCGAAATGTGCATCGAAACGATGAAGAAGATGCACCGGCGCGGCATCCGCGTGTGCATCGGCGGCGATTACGGCTTCGCCTGGACGCCGCAGGGCACCAACGCCAAGGACATCCAGACCTTCGTCGACATGTTCGGCTTCTCGCCGATGGAGGCGATCCAGGCCGCGACCAAATATGGCGGCCAGATCATGGGCATGGGCGACGAGCTCGGCCTGATCAAGGAAGGCTATCTCGCCGACATGCTGCTGATCGACGGCGACCCGATCTCCGACGTGCGCATCCTGCAGGACAAGAACCGCATCCTCGCCATCATGAAGGACGGCAAGTTCCACAAGGCGCCGCGCATGAACGAGCAGCGCCGGCGGCTGACCGCATGAGCATACTCGACCAGCCATCGTCCTCGTCGCTGTCGGGCGGCGGCGGCGTGACGCGCCGTCAGGCCTGGGGCCTCGTCGGCCTGCTGGCCGCGGCGATCGTCGCCTGGCTGGTCTTTGCCGTCTGGCCCGCCTGGCTGAACGCGATCCTGATCTCCAAGAAGGCTTTCGTCAGCGCCATCCTCAACGGCCTGACGCTCGCCGGCCTCTATTTCCTGGTCGCCAGCGGGTTTACCCTGATCTTCGGACTGATGCGCAACATCAACTTGGCGCACGGTTCGCTTTACCTGCTCGGCGCCTATATCGGCTACGAGGTCACCAGCCGCACCGGCTATTGGCTGCTCGGCGTCGCCGCCGGCTTCGCCGTGCTCGCCATCATCGGCGTGGTCATGCAGGTCTTCGTCTTCCGCCGCCTAGAGGGCGACGACCTCAGGCAAACCCTGGTCACCATCGGCATCTCGATCGTCGCCGCAGACCTGATGCTGGCGGTCTGGGCCGGCGGCACCTACCAGATCGCCACGCCGGAATGGCTCGACGGGGCCCTGACCTTGCCCATCATCACCGCTGTGCGCTCGAACGGCGCTTCGGTGTTCCTCACCTATCCGCTTTACCGCGTGGTCGTGCTGGCGGCGGCGATCGTCATCGGGGTCGGGCTCTGGCTGATGCTCAACAAGACGCGCGTCGGCATGATGATCCGCGCCGGCGTCGACGACCGCGCCATGCTGTCGGCATCCGGCGTCAATGTGCATGCGGTGTTCGCCATCGTCTTCGCGGTCGGCGCCGGGCTGGCCGGTTTCGCAGGCGTCGTCGGCGGATCGGCGCTCTCGGTCGCGCCCGGCGAGGACGTGCGTTACCTGCTTGCCTCGCTGGTCGTGGTGATCGTCGGCGGCATGGGCTCCATCACCGGCGCGGCGATCGGGGCGCTGCTCATCGGGCTGGCCGAGCAGATCGGCCTCGTCTATTTCCCGACCTATGGCGTGGTGCTCACCTTCGTCATCATGGTGGTGACGCTGGCGGTTAGGCCGCAAGGCATCATGGGGAAGGCGCGATGAGCCTGGCCACAGCCGCCGACGGCGCGGCGCCGCAGCAGAACTGGCTGGACAAGATCGGCGCAGGTCACGTCATCCTTGCCGTCGCGCTCCTGCTCTACCCGCTGGTGGCGTCGGATTTCTTCCTGACGCAGATTGCCGGCTATTCGATGATCTTCGGCGTGCTTTCGCTGTCGCTGATGCTGTTGGCCGGCTATGGCGGAATGCTGAGCCTCGCGCAGATCACGGTCGCCGGCATCGCCGCCTACGCCGTCGCCATCCTCGGCAGCAACAATTCCAGCGTGCTGGGCTTCGGCTGGCCCTGGTGGATCGTCGTTCCCTTCGCCGTTGCCGCGGCGGCGGTGTCGTCGGCGCTGATCGGCTGGATCTCGGTGCGCACGGAAGGCATCTACACGCTGATGATCACGCTGGCGATCGCGACGGCGACCTTCTACTTCGCCCAACAGAACTACGCGATCTTCAACGGCCATTCCGGCTATGCCGGCATCCACGCGCCGGTCTTCTGGGGCATCAACTGGCGGGACCCGAAACCCTTCTACTACCTCTGTCTTGGCCTTGCGATGCTGTCCTACGCGGCGGTGCTCTACGGCTCCCGCTCCACCTTCGGCATGACCTTGCAGGCGATCCGCGACAACCCGCGCAGGATGCGGGCGCTGGGCTACCACGTCACCGCGCACAAGGTCTTCGCCTGGTTCCTGGCCGGCATCCTCGCGGGGCTGGCCGGCGTGCTTCTGGTCTGGTTCAACGGACGCGTTTCGCCCGGCACGATCGGCGTCGACGTGGCGATCGACATCCTGATCATCGCCGTCATCGGCGGCTTGCGCCATCCGATCGGTCCGTTCGTGGGCGCGATCGTCGTCATACTGATGCAGACCTTCGCCATCGACATCGTCGGCGCCGAGCGTTTCAACACGCTGATCGGCTTGGTGTTCCTGGTGATCGTCTTCGTCTCGCCGGATGGAATTCTTGGGTTGTGGGGGAGGATCAAGCCACATCTTGCCCAGGAGTCCTTGCGCGCCGGCCCCTAGCGGCCGACGCGGATGAAGCACCGCAGATCAATGCAATTCAATGGGAGGAACTGAGGATGCATAGACGTACAC
>NZ_RZTO01000046.1:0-14931 GCF_003997225.1 Mesorhizobium sp. M2C.T.Ca.TU.002.02.1.1 | reverse complement strand
GCCCTGACCGAAGGCGTCGCGACCTGCGAGCCGCTGTTTCCGGTGCGCATCGACCAGTCGATCGGAGCCGGATCATGATCCCGGATTTCAGCCAGATCGGCTGGACGGCGCCGCGTCGCGCGCCGGTCGAGCTCAAAGGCCAGCGGATGACGCCGGAAGGCATCGCCGTAAAACATCTTTACACGCAGGGTGACCTCAAGGGGCTCGCCAATCTCGACACCTATCCGGGCATGCCGCCTTTCGTGCGCGGCCCCTACCCCACAATGTACGTCCAGCAGCCCTGGACGATCCGGCAATATGCCGGCTTCTCGACGGCCGAGGAATCCAACGCCTTCTACCGTCGCAATCTCGCTGCCGGCCAGAAAGGCCTGTCGGTCGCCTTCGACCTCGCCACACATCGCGGCTATGACAGCGACCATCCGCGCGTCGCCGGCGATGTCGGCATGGCTGGCGTGGCGATCGATTCCATTCTCGACATGCGGCAGCTGTTCGACGGCATTCCGCTCAACGAGATGACCGTGTCGATGACCATGAACGGCGCCGTGCTGCCGATCATGGCCTTGTACATCGTGGCGGCGGAGGAACAGGGCGTCGCGCAGAAGGATCAGGCCGGGACCATTCAGAACGACATTCTGAAGGAGTTCATGGTCCGCAACACCTACATCTACCCACCGAAGCCTTCGATGCGGATCGTGTCGGATATTTTTGCCTACACCTCGCACAACATGCCGAAGTTCAACTCGATCTCGATCTCCGGCTATCACATGCAGGAAGCCGGCGCGACGGCCGACCTCGAGCTCGCCTACACGATCGCCGACGGCATCGAATATGCGCGCGCGGGCGTTGCCGCCGGTCTCGACATCGACCGCTTCGCGCCACGCCTCTCCTTCTTCTGGGCGATCGGCATGAACTTCTTCATGGAGGTCGCCAAGCTCAGGGCCGCGCGGCTCTTGTGGTCGAGCCTGATGAAGAAGAATTTCGCGCCGAAGGACGAGCGCTCGCTGTCGCTGCGCACCCATTGCCAGACCTCCGGATGGTCGCTGACGGCGCAGGACCCATATAACAACATCACCCGAACCATGATCGAGGCGATGGCGGCGACGCAGGGGCACACCCAGTCGCTGCACACCAACTCCTTCGACGAGGCGATGGCCCTGCCGACCGACCATTCGGCGCGGATCGCCCGCAACACGCAGCTCATCCTGCAGAAGGAATCCGGCACCACGCGCATGATCGACCCGTGGGGCGGCTCGGCCTATGTCGAGCGGCTGACGCATGATCTGGCGGCGCGCGCGCTCGCCCATATCGAGGAGGTCGAAAACCTCGGCGGCATGGCGGCCGCGATCGAAAAAGGCATTCCGAAGCTACGCATCGAGGAAGCGGCGGCGCGCACGCAGGCGCGCATCGATTCCGGCGAGCAGGTGTTGGTCGGCGTCAATGCGCACCGGCCGCAGACGGACATCGAAGTCGATGTGCTGAAGATCGACAATGCCGAGGTGAAGGCAAGGCAATTGGCAAAGCTGCAGCGGCTCAAAGGCACGCGCGACGTCGCGGCGCTGGAAAACGCCCTGGCGGCGCTGACCCGCGCGGCCGAGGGCGACGAGAACCTACTCGAATTCGCGATCCGCGCGGCGCGCGCCAACGCGACCGTGGGCGAGATCTCGCTGGCGCTGGAAAAAGTGTTCGGCCGCCATACGGCGGCGGTGCAGACGATCTCCGGCGTCTATCGGGACGCGCTCGGCGACAACCCGGCGCTCGACCCACTGCAGGAGAAGATCAAAGCGTTCGAGAAGAAATCCGGCGGCAAGCCGCGCATCCTGGTCGCCAAGATGGGCCAGGACGGCCATGACCGCGGCCAGAAGGTGATCGCATCCGCCTTTGCCGATCTGGGCTTCGATGTCACGGTCGGGCCGATGTTCCAGACGCCCGACGAGATCGCGAAGCTGGCGGTGCAGCATGACGTCGACATCATCGGCGCGTCCTCGCTGGCCGCCGGGCACCTGACGCTGATCCCCGAACTCAAGGAAGCGCTGAAGAAGCTCGGCCATGGCGACACGCTGATCGTCGCCGGCGGCGTCATCCCGCCGCAGGATTATGACGCGGTGCTGGCGGCGGGCGCGGCGGAGATCTTCCCGCCGGGGACCGTTATCCCGGAAGCGGCGAACCGGCTGATGGATCGGTTGCTGGCTTGACAATTGAGCGTCCGTCGTTATAATCACTGTTCTAACAGTGTTATAGACAGGTACGTAGATCTCCTCCACTCTCGGTTCCCTACCCACTTGGTGGAGTTGAGCGCTCAGATCAACTCCACCAAGTGGGTAGGGAACCGAGAGTGGAGGAGACTGAAGGAGTTTCGCCAGTGAACATTATAGTACGCAAGATCGGCAATTCCGAAGGTGTAATTTTGCCTCGGGAAATGCTCGACCGGCTAAATGTTCGCGCCGGGGATACGCTTATTGCTGCCGAGAACGCAGGTGAGCTTCGGCTTCGTCGGCTTGAGAGCGACCGAGAAGCATTTGAAAATAAAATGAAAATAGCTCGCGAACGCATGAAGAAATACGAGGTTGCCTACCGCGCTCTTGCGAAATGATCGAGCATCATTCGCGGGAGTTCGTTGAGGCAATACACGCCGAGCAGTTGCGCCTTCACGGCGGCGCGGCGGGTATGCGTGATGAAGGCATGCTAGAATCGGCCCTTGGTCGGCCGCAGCAGAAAGAGGCCTATGGCGAGCCCGACCTTTGTGAGCTTGCGGCGGCTTACCTCTTCGGTATCGCGAAGAACCATCCATTTGTCGATGGCAACAAGCGCACCGCCTTTGCTGCCGCCGACCTGTTTCTCTATTTCAACGGATTAAGCGTCGAGGCCGAGCAGGAGGAGATCATCCAATTGGTGATGATGGTCGCCGCTGGCGAAATCGATGAGGCTGGCGCCGCCGCCTTCTTCCGCGACCATACCGTCAAGCTCGAAGGCTAGCTCTCGGCCTTGTCCGAGAGCTTGACGATTTCCCATTCCTTGCCGTTGACGGTGACGACCTCGCCGATCTTCTTGCCGAACAGGGCTACGGCCATCGGCGAGACGTGGGAAATCGAGCCCTTTGACGGGTCGGCCTCGTCCTCGCCGACGATGCGCCAATGCACCTTCTTGCCGTCGTCGCCCTCCAGCGTCACGCCCATGCCGAAGCGCACCACGTCACTGCCCGGCTCGGGCACGGAAAGCTCCGCGCTTTCGCGTCGCGCGGTCCAGTAGCGCAGATCGCGGGAAACCACCGCAAGGCGCTCGCGATCGCCGCGCCTTTCGGCTTTGGCCATCACGTCCCGCAGATCCGCCAGATTCTCCTCGATCATCGCCAGACCGCGCTCGGTCACCAGATTGCGATGCGTGCTGATCGGCCGTTCGCCGACGCCGGCAATGGCGTTTTCGCTGTCTTCTTCGCGGGTAAAAGCTCTGCTCATACGCTGAACTTAGGCTTGGCGAGGCAACTGCACAAGCGGTTTGCCGATGAGCCCACCTTGGCACGATTCCTGCGACGGACAGGGCGAAACGCCAGGACCTGTGCCGATGTTGAACAGACGAACGCTGCTTGCCCGGACCGCTGGCCTTGCCGCCGCCGGCGCCTTCGCCGGCAAGGCAGTCGCGAAGTCGCTGCCAGGCATCGAGATGGCCGCGATGCGCGGCTCGATCAATGCCACCGAGATCGGCGTGCAACCGGGTGCGGTCGACGACCAGAGCAAGGCTTTCGCCAAGATGCTGGCTGAGGCCAGCGACCGCGACCAGCCGGTGTTCCTGCCGCCCGGCACCTATCTCGTCTCGAACCTCAAGCTGCCTGCACGCGTGCGCCTGTCGGGCGTGCCCGGCGCGACGCGCATCGTCTATGGCGGCAACGGTCATCTGATGATGGCCGAGCAGGCCGAGCATATCGAACTGAGCGGACTGATGCTCGACGGCGCCAACCGCTGGCTGGCCGATTACGCGCAAGGGCTGCTCGACCTGCGCCGCGTCGCGCATCTGACAATCGACAATTGTCAGGTGACCGGCAGCGGCAAGAACGGGCTGGCGCTCGAGCATGCCGTCGGCCGTGTCGGCCGCTGCGATATTTCGGGTGCTGCGGATGCCGGCATCTATTCGGTCGAGGCGGGCGGTCTGGAGATTTCCGGCAATACGGTTTCCGATTGCGCCAATGGCGGCATCCTGGTGCATCGCTGGCAGGCTGCGGAAGACGGCACCATCGTCAGCGGCAACCGCGTCCAGCGGATCGGCGCGCGGAGCGGCGGCACGGGTCAGAACGGCAACGGCATCAACGCCTTCCGCGCCGGTAATGTCATCATCTCCGGCAATGTCGTCTCCGACTGCGCCTTCACCGCGATCCGCGCCAACAGCGCAAGCAATCTGCAGATCACCGGCAACACCTGCTCGCGCTCGGGCGAGACGGGGATCTATTCGGAATTCTCCTTCGAAGGCGCGATCCTCAGCAACAATCTGGTCGACGGCGCCGCCAACGGCATCTCGATCGTCAATTTCAACGAAGGCGGCCGCATGGCGGTCTGCTCGAACAACATCGTGCGCAACCTTACGACGGTTGGCCCCTATACGGCCGATCCGCCCGGCTTCGGCGTCGGCATCAGCGCCGAGGCCGACACCACCGTTTCCGGCAATGTCGTCGAGAACGCGCCGCTTTACGGCATGCAGCTCGGCTGGGGCCCCTATCTGCGCAATGTCGTGGCGAGCGGAAACATCATCCGCCAGGCGGGCACCGGCATCGTCGTTTCGGTCGTCGAAGGCGCCGGCAGCGCCGTCATCTCCGACAATGTCATCGACGGCGCGAAAAACGGCGCCATCATCGGCCAGCGCTGGGCCGATCCGGTGACCGGGGACCTTTCCCAGTCAAGCGATACCGGCTACGCACACCTCACCGTCGAGCGTAACAAGGTCAGCTAGACCGAGGCCACGATGATGTGGGCCTGGATCTTTGCGGCAACCTCACCGCGGCCGTGCCTCTCGGCGATCACGGATTCGGCGTAGTCGGTCGCGAATGCCAATCGTCCGACCTCCCTGGCCTCGATCTCATTGCGAAGAAGCGTTCCCTGGCAGTAGGCGACCGCGGGAACCCGTGGCGAGGAAGCCCGGCTCTGCTCGGCTATGGTGTCGATCGCCACGTCGGAGAATCCGGCGGCAGTCAGATCGCTGCGGATCAGCGCCTTGTCGTGATAGCCATGCGGCGTTCGCGCCAGGAAGCGCGGCGGATCGTGCGGAAAGATGCTGGCGAGAGCTTTCGTCACGTCGTCGGCGAATATGTTCTCCTCAATGCGATCCCAGACACTGAACAGGAAATGCCCGCCGGGCTTCAGGACCCGCTTTGCCTCGCGATAAGCGGCAGCGCGGTCGGGAAAGAACATCGCGCCGAACTGACAGCAGACGAGGTCGAAGGCCGCATCCCTGAAGGGCAGCTTCAAGGCGTCGGCCTGGCGCCAGGTGATGCGGCTGTCGGACCCTTGGCGCGATGCCGCGTAGTCGAGCATCGGCTGGTTGAGGTCGGTTACGATGTAGCTAGCGCCGGGAACGAGTTTCGGTGCCAAGGCGCGGGTGACGGCCCCGGTGCCCGCGGCGGTCTCCAAAACGGCCAAGGGCGAGAAGGACGCCGCCCGCCGCGCGGTCTCGGCGGCATAGGCCTCGAAGATCAACGGTACCATATGGCGATCGTAATTTTCCGGGATCGACCCGGCAAACACCTTGTCCGCTTCCAGCATGGCCAGCACCCAGCCCGTTGATCGGGCTGGAGACTAGCAAAAACATGAACTCGTTGCTGCTCAGTTTTGCTAGGGCAGCGTTTTCCGGGTCATGAGCGACGAAATTCGCTGATCTCAAATTTAGATACACATTGTGTATGCAGAAATGCTATATTGATGAGGAAGGATCCATCGCCATGACCACCAAAAACCAGGACAGCCACGCCAAGCCCGTCAATCTGCGCATCCGTGAGGATGTCCGCAGCCTGATCGACCGCGCCGCGAAGATACGCGGCAAGACCCGCTCCGACTTCATGATCGACGCCGCCTACCGCGCAGCCGAAGACACGCTGCTCGACCAGACGCTCGTCAAGGTCGATGCCGAAAGCTATCAGCACTATCTCGATATCCTCGACCAGCCACCGAGCAGCGAGGGATTTGCCCGGCTGATGAATGCGCCCAAGCCCTGGCGGGACTGATGCTATCGGCACCAGTCCTTCTTGCCGATAGCCACGACCTCGACCTTTTTCAAAGCGGGACCGACAGCCTCGATCAATGGCTTCGACGGCGGGCGCGTGCCAATCAAGCAAGCGGCGCGTCCAGAACCTATGTGATTGCGGAAAGCACACGCGTCGTCGGTTACTATTGCCTTTCATCAAGCGGACTTGATCTCGCGGATGCTCCCGGTTCGATCCGCCGCAACATGCCCGATCCCGTACCCATAGCTGTGCTTGGCCGTTTGGCTGTCGATGCAAACTGGCAGGGCAAAGGCCTCGGAGTCTCCCTGCTACAGGACGCGGTGCTGCGGACCGGACAAGCGGCCGCCATTCTAGGCATCCGCGGTCTCCTGGTTCATGCCATATCGGATGAAGCCAAGACGTTTTACGAGCACTATGGCTTCCAGGCTTCCCCAAAAAATCCGATGACTTTGGTACTATCGCTGAGGATAGCTCAGAAGGAGGAATCCGCGCGCTAGCTCAGCGCCGCCGTCGGCCGCAGCAGACCGACCTTGGCGCCTATGCGGCTTTCGACTGCGGGATGGGCGAGTTCGCTAAGCTTCGCCGCAACCGCTTCATCGCCGCGCAAAAGCTTGGCCAGCACGGCGGCGATCATCACCTCCGCCGCCCTGCCGGCGCCGTCATCGCATTTCAAGGCGATGCCGAGACCGAGCTCGGGCAAGGCCGCGCAATAGACGCCTTCGGCGCCGGTCTTAACGAAGATGCGGCCGGGCGCGGCCTGCATCAGCGCGACATCGGCCTTGCCGGTGCCTGAGACCAGGAACGGCTCAGCCATGCAAGCCGTGAGCAGCCGCTTCGCCGCCCTGGCGCGCTCGGGCGAAAAGCCCCTGCCCGTCGCCATGCGGGCAAAGCCCAGCGCAAAACTCTTCAACGGCACGGCGTAGGTCGGAATCGAGCAGCCGTCGATGCCGCTGTTGTCGACGCCGTGCGCCGCGCCGGTCACGGACTGCATGGCGTCGCGCACCATCTCCTGCAGTGCATGGCCGGCCTTGATGTAGCCAGCGTGTGCTATGCCGGCATGGACGCAGGTGCAAAGGAAGCCGGAATGCTTGCCTGAGCAATTGTTGTGAAGCGCGTTCGGCACGCCGCCGGCGCGGGCGAGCGCGATCTCGGCGGCATGGTTCGATGGCCAATGCGCGCCGCATTCCAGCGCGGTTTTGTCAAGACCGGCCTTGGCAAGCATCGCCGTTGCCAATTCGACATGGGCCGGCTCGCCCGAATGCGAGGCGCAGGCCAAAGCCAGTTCGCGGTTTCCGAAGCCATAGGCGTCGGCAGCGCCACTTTCGACCAGCGGCAAGGCCTGGATCGCTTTCACCGCGGAGCGCGGGAACACCGGGCGGTCCGTGTCGCCGATCTCCCAGACGCTCTTGCCGTCGGCGTCGAGGACGGAGATCGCGCCGCGGTGCCTGCTTTCGACCACCGCGCCACGTGTGACTTCGACAACAACCGGATTTGTCATATTGCCTCTCGCACGCACCCAGAGGGCGCGCCTTAATGCGGGCCGCTTCTATCTGATCCGGTCGAGGATGGAAACGTAGTTGGCGACCGCCGCGCCGCCCATGTTGAAGATGCCGCCAAGCTTGGCGCCCGGCACCTGGATGCCGCCGGCCTCACCGGTCAGTTGCATCGCGGTCAGCACATGCATCGACACACCGGTGGCGCCGATCGGGTGGCCCTTGGCCTTCAGGCCACCGGACGGATTGACCGGCAGGCGACCGTCCTTGGCCGTCGTGCCGTCCAGCGCCAGCCTGGCGCCCTCGCCGGGCTTGGCCAGGCCCATCGCCTCATATTCGATCAATTCGGCGATGGTGAAGCAGTCGTGCGTCTCGACGAAAGAGAGATCGTCCAGCGTGACGCCGGCCTTCTTCAGCGCCTGCTCCCAGGCGCGCTCGCAGCCCCCGAAGGCGAGGATGTCGCGCTTCGACATCGGCAGGAAGTCCTGCACGTGCTCGTTGGCGCGGAAGGTGACAGCGCGGCGCATCTTCAACGCTGTCGCGGTGTCGGTGAGCACAAGTGCCGCCGCGCCGTCCGAGACCAGCGAGCAATCCGTGCGCTTCAGCGGACCGGCCACGAACGGGTTCTTCTCGCTCTCCTGGCGGCAGAATTCATAGCCGAAATCCTTGCGCATCTGCGCATAGGGATTGTCGACGCCGTTTTTGTGGTTCTTGGCGGCGATCATGGCCAGCGCATCCGACTGGTCGCCATAGCGCTGGAAATAGGCCTGCGCGATCTTGCCGAAGACGCCGGCAAAGCCGGCCGGCGTGTCGCCATCTTCCGGCAAGTAGGACGCCTTGAGCAGGTTCTTGCCGATCTCGGGACCTGGCGTGGTCGTCATCTGCTCGGCGCCGACCACCAGCACGATGCGGGCGGCGTTGGCATCGATGGCGCGGATACCCTGTCGGACGGCGGCCGAGCCGGTCGCGCAGGCGTTCTCGACGCGCGTCGCCGGCTTGAAGCGCAGTCGGTCGTCAGCCTGGAGTACCAGGCTCGCGGTGAAATCCTGCGGCGAGAAGCCGGCGTTGAAATGGCCAAGCACGATCTCGTCGACGTCATCCGGACCGATGCCGGCATGGTCGAGCGCCTCGACGGCAACCTTGGTGATCAGGCCCTCCAGCGTCTCGCCTTCGAGCTTGCCGAAGCGCGAATGCGCCCAGCCGACGATGCATGCGGTCATGGCAACCTCCATTTGCGCCGCAGCCTAGCACGATCCTTCGCGGCACGTGATTCAATATTGTTCAACAGTGAACCGTTTTCCAGTCCATGCCATGGGCCAGAACGACAGGATCGGTTGATCCCGGCGTCGATTTTTTATTGATTGATGCGTCAATAAAAAATAACCTTGGCTCGAACCGGACCCCCAAAATGCCGAAAATCGGAATGGAGCCAGTGCGCCGCAAGGCGCTGATCGATGCGACGATCTCGGCGATCGGCGAGCGCGGATCGCTGGACGTGACGATGTCGGAAATCGCCGGACGCGCCGGCGTGTCGTCCGCGCTGGCGCATCACTATTTCGGCGCCAAGGACGAGCTGCTGTTCGCGACGATGCGGCACATCCTTGCCGAGCTCAACACCGACACGAGGCGCGCGCTGAACATGGCGGCGACGCCACGCGAGCGCGTCTCGGCCGTGGTCGCGGTCAGCTTCTCCGACGATCAGTTCCAGCCTCAGATCATCGCGGCCTGGCTCGCCTTCTATGTCGAGGCGCAGAAATCGACCGAGCTGCGGCGGTTGCTGCGCATCTATGCGCGGCGGCTCAATTCCAACCTGATGAGCGGGCTGACCGGGATCCTGCCTCGGACCGAGGCCGACCGCGTGGCGGAAGCGACCGCGGCGCTGATCGACGGGCTCTACATCCGCCGCGCGCTGAAGGACGGGACCCCCAACGCGCAGAGCGCCATCGCGCTCATCGAAGACTATCTCGAAACCAAGCTCAACGGACGGAGCCTGCCTTGACCACCCGGCGACCCAATTTCCTGATCGTCATGGTCGATCAACTCAACGGTACGTTCTTCCCGGACGGCCCGGCCGAGTTCCTGCATGCACCGCATCTAAGAGCCCTTGCCGCGCGCTCGGCGCGCTTCGCCAACAACTACACTGCATCACCGCTCTGCGCGCCGGGCCGTGCCTCGTTCATGAGCGGGCAACTGCCGTCGCGCACCCAAGTCTATGACAACGCCGCCGAGTTCGCCTCCTCGATCCCGACCTACGCGCATCATCTGCGCAGCGCCGGCTATCACACGGTGCTCTCCGGCAAGATGCATTTCGTCGGCCCCGACCAGTTGCACGGCTTCGAGGAGCGGCTGACCACCGACATCTATCCCGCCGATTTCGGCTGGACACCAGACTACCGCAAGCCCGGCGAGCGCATCGACTGGTGGTACCACAATCTGGGTTCGGTGACCGGCGCCGGCGTCGCGGAAATCACCAACCAGATGGAGTATGACGACGAGGTCGCCTTCCACGCGACGCAGAAGCTCTATGAGTTCGCACGCGTATCAGATGACGCAGACCGGCGCCCCTGGTGCCTGACCGTTTCCTTCACCCATCCGCACGACCCTTATGTCGCGCGGCGCCAATACTGGGAACTCTATGAGGATTGCCCGGCGCTGGAGCCGGAGGTGGGCTTCATCCGCTACGACAGCCAGGATCCGCATTCGAAGCGGCTCTACAAGGCATCCGACTACGACAGTTTCGACATCACGCCGGACCAGGTGCGCCGTTCGCGGCGCGGCTATTTCGCCAACATCTCCTATCTCGACGACAAGGTCGGCGAGTTGCTGTCGGTGCTGGAGCGCACCCGCATGGCCGACGACACGATCGTGCTGTTCTGCTCCGACCACGGCGACATGTTGGGCGAGCGCGGCCTGTGGTTCAAGATGTGCTTCTACGAGGGCTCGGCGCGGGTGCCCCTGATGATGGCCGGCAAGGGCATCGAGGCAGGGCTGATCGGGGCGCCCGTCTCCAATCTCGACGTGGCACCGACGCTCTGCGACCTCGCCGGCATCGACATGAGCGCGATCGCGCGATGGACTGACGGCCAGTCGCTGCTGCCGCTTGCCCACGGCAAGGAGCGCTCGGCGCCGGTGCTGATGGAATATGCGGCCGAAGGCTCCTATGCGCCGATGGTGGCGATCCGCGATGGCAAATACAAATTCGTCCATTGCGAGCTCGATCCGCCGCAGCTCTTCGATCTCGACGCCGATCCGCGCGAGCTCGACAATCTCGCCACCAAACCGGCTCACGCCGATCTGGTCTCGGCCTTCATGGAAAAGGTCCGTGCGCGCTGGAACATGGCGAGCTTCGACGCCGCCGTCCGTGAAAGCCAGGCGCGCCGCTGGGTCGTCTACCCGGCACTGCGCAACGGCGCCTACTACCCGTGGGAGTTCCAGCCGCTGCAGAAAGCGTCGGAACGCTACATGCGCAATCACATGAACCTCGACAATCTCGAAGAGAGCAAACGGTATCCGAGAGGCGAATGATGACAGACATTCTCGTCCCTACCCTCGACCACCTGAAGCAAGCCTATGCCGTCACCTCGGCAGCCACGCAGGTGACGCCGCTCCTGGAGTCGGCGGCTTTGGCCAAGGAGACCGGCGCCGCGCGCGTCTTCGTCAAGCCGGAGTCGCTTCAGTGGGCCGGCTCCTTCAAGGTACGCGGGGCCTATTGGCGCTTGAAGCGATTGTCGCCCGATGAGGCGAAGAAGGGCGTGGTGGCCTATTCCTCCGGCAATTTCGCGCAAGGGTTGGCGGCCGCAGGCCAGGCGCTCGGCATTCCCGTCACCATCGTCATGCCGATCGACGCGCCCGCCGCCAAGCGTGACGCGACGGCCAGTTATGGCGCGCGCGTGGTGCTGACGGATCATGGCGACCGCGCGCGGGAGGAAGTTGCGGCTGCAAAGGCGCGGGAGATCGCCGAAACCGAGCATCTTACGCTGCTCCATCCCTTCGACGATCCGGAGATCGTTGCCGGCCAGGCCGGCGCGGGGCTTGAGGCGCTCGAACAGCTCGCGGCGAAGGAAGCACATGCCGACCTGGTGTTCTGCTCGGTCGGCGGCGGCGGGCTGATCGGCGGCGTTTCGCTCGCCTTCCACTATCTGTCGCCGAAGACCGAAATCATTGCTGTCGAGCCGGAGGGTTTCAACGGCATGGGCTCGTCGCTGGCGCGTGGCGCGATCGAAACGATGCCGATCGGACCGAAATCGATCTGCGACGGGCTGATGGCGCGCAAGCCTGGCGATGCGCCCTTCGCGGCAGTGAGTGCCGCAGGCGTGCGCGGCGTCACCGTCGACGACGCCTCGGTGCGGCGGGCGATGAAGATCGCCTTCGAGCGGATGAAGCTGGTGCTGGAGCCTTCGGGTGCCGCATCGCTTGCGGCGTTGCTCGGCGGCAAGGTGGATGTGGCGGGCAAGACCGTCCTTGTGATTGCAACCGGCGGCAATGTCTCGCTCGCCGATTTTATGGCGCATATGAACAATGCTTGAAGCGGATTTCGTCATCATCGGCTCCGGCTCCGCCGGCTCGGCCATGGCCTATCGCCTGTCGGAGGACGGCAAGCACTCGGTGATCGTCATCGAGTTCGGTGGCACCGATATGGGGCCGCTGATCCAGATGCCGTCGGCGCTATCGATCCCGCTCAACATGAGTCTCTACGACTGGGGTTTCGCCAGCGAGCCCGAGCCGCATCTCGGCGGGCGCGTGCTCGCCACGCCGCGCGGCAAGGTGATCGGCGGCTCCTCCTCGATCAATGGCATGGTCTATGTGCGCGGGCATGCGCATGACTTCGACCACTGGGCCGAACAGGGCGCCGCCGGCTGGGCCTTCGCCGACGTGCTCCCCTATTTCAAGCGCATGGAGGATTCCGACGGCGGCGAGGACGGCTGGCGGGGCAAAGGCGGCCCACTGCATGTGCAGCGCGGCACGCGGAAAAATCCGCTCTACGGCGCCTTCGTCGAGGCCGGTCGCCAGGCCGGTTTCGAGCTCACCGACGACTATAACGGCGCGAAGCAGGAAGGCTTCGGGCCGATGGAGCAGACCATTCTTGGCGGCCGCCGCTGGTCGGCGGCGAACGCCTATCTGAAGCCGGCCCTCAAACGCAAAAATGTGAATCTGGTCAAGGGTTTTGCCCGGCGCGTGGTGATCGAGAATCAACGCGCCGTCGGCGTCGAGATCGAAGCTAACAAACAGATTCAGCTCGTTAAGGCGCGGCGTGAGGTGATCGTCGCGGCGTCGTCGATCAACTCGCCGAAGATCCTGATGCTGTCCGGCATCGGCCCGGGCGCGCATCTTCAGGAAAACGGCATAAAGGTGATCGCCGACCGGCCGGCTGTCGGCGCCAATCTGCAGGATCATCTGGAGCTCTATATCCAGCAGGAATCGACCAGGCCGATCACGCTGAACTCGGTGCTCAATCCCTTTTCCAAGGCGTTGATCGGCGCGCAATGGCTGTTCTTCAAAAGCGGGCTCGGCGCCACCAATCATTTCGAGGCGGCCGCTTCGTGCGTTCGCAGGCCGGCGTCGACTATCCCGATATCCAGTACCACTTCATCCCGGCGGCGGTGCGCTATGACGGCAAGTCGGCGGCGAAGTCGCACGGCTTCCAGGCGCATGTCGGGCCGATGCGTTCGAAGTCGCGCGGCTCGGTGAGCCTGCGCTCACCCGACCCGAAGACGAAGCCGGTGATCCGCTTCAACTACATGTCGCATCCTGACGACTGGAGCGAGTTCCGCCACTGCATCCGGCTGACGCGCGAGATCTTCGGCCAGAAGGCCTTCGACGGCTTCCGCGGCAAGGAGATCTCGCCGGGCAGCCATGTGCAGTCCGACGACGAGCTCGACGCCTTCATCCGCGACCATGCCGAGAGCGCCTACCACCCCTGCGGCACCTGCCGGATGGGTCGCGCCGACGATCCAACCGCCGTGGTCGATCCGGAGTGCCGGGTGATCGGCGTCGAAGGCCTGCGCGTCGCCGACTCTTCGATCTTCCCGCGTGTGACCAACGGCAATCTCAACGCGCCCTCGATCATGACCGGCGAGAAGGCCTCGGACCATATCCTCGGCCGCACGCCGCTGGCGCCCTCCAACCAGGAACCCTGGATCAATCCGCGCTGGCAGGTGGCGGACAGATAGCGCATGATCCGGCGGGCGCCCTCCCCGCCCAGCGATTACGAACGGAGAAGACCATGCGCGCCCAACCGACGGCATCGCACTACGTCAACGGCCGCTACATCGAGGACGAAGGCGGCGTGCCGCTGCCGGTGATCTATCCGGCGACCGGCGAGACCATCGCCACACTGCATTCGGCGACGCCGAACGTTCTCGAATTAGCCATCGAGGCCGCACGCGCCGCGCAACCGGCCTGGGCACGTGTGAAGCCGGTCGAGCGCGGCCGCATCCTGCGCCGCGCCGCCGACATTCTGCGCGCGCGCAACGCCGATCTGGCGCGGATCGAAACGCTGGACACCGGCAAGGCGATCCAGGAAACGCTGGTGGCCGATGCGCCTTCGGCCGCCGACTGCCTGGAATATTTCGCCGGAGCGGTCGCCGCCTTCAATGGCGAGATGATCGATCTCGGCGGGCCTTTCGCCTACACGCGCCGCGAGCCGCTCGGCGTCTGTGTCGGCATTGGTGCCTGGAACTACCCGATCCAGATCGCCGGCTGGAAGTCGGCGCCGGCTTTGGCCATGGGCAATGCCATGGTGTTCAAGCCGTCGGAGAACACGCCGCTGTCGGCGCTGGCGCTGGCCGAGATCTACTCGGAGGCCGGCCTGCCCGACGGGCTGTTCAACGTGGTGCAGGGCT
Source organism: Mesorhizobium sp. M2C.T.Ca.TU.002.02.1.1 (assembly GCF_003997225.1). NCBI lineage: Bacteria > Pseudomonadati > Pseudomonadota > Alphaproteobacteria > Hyphomicrobiales > Phyllobacteriaceae > Mesorhizobium > Mesorhizobium sp. M2C.T.Ca.TU.002.02.1.1. The sequence continues at coordinate 394 of NZ_RZTO01000046.1, read as the reverse complement.
ATGGCGATGTCGGCGCCGGCCTTGTCGGGCATGACGTCGTGGCAAAAGTTTCGGTGACCGGCTCGGTGCCGACCGGCCGCAAGGTGCTGTCGCTTGCCGGTTCGAAGATGAAGCACGCGACGATGGAGCTCGGCGGCAAGTCGCCGCTGATCATCTTCGACGACGCCGATCTCGAGAACGCCATCGGCGGAGCCATGCTCGGCAATTTCTACTCGACCGGTCAGGTCTGTTCCAACGGCACGCGCGTCTTCGTGCAGAAGGGCCTGCATGACCGTTTCGTCGAGCGGCTGGTCGAGCGCACCAAGAAGATCCGCATCGGCGATCCGCTCGATCCGGACACGCAGATGGGGCCGCTGGTCAACAGGCTTCAGCAGGAGAAGGTCGTGTCCTACAT
>NZ_RZTO01000469.1:0-4893 GCF_003997225.1 Mesorhizobium sp. M2C.T.Ca.TU.002.02.1.1 | reverse complement strand
CTGACTGAGCAATTGGAAGGTGCGCTCGGCGGCGCGCGGATCGCCATTGGCCAATCCCAGGTCCGCGTCGACCACGCCGACCAGCGTCATGCCGGGAAAATTATGGCCCTTGGCGACGAGCTGCGTGCCGATGACGATATCGGCTTCGCCATTGGCGACGGCCTCCAGTTCGAGCCTGAGCCGGCGCACGCCGCCGAGAAGATCGGACGACAGCACGATGGTGCGGGCATCCGGGAAATGGGCAACCACTTCCTCGGCGATTCGCTCGACGCCCGGCCCGCAGGCAACGAGATGATCAAGCGTGCCGCATTCCGGGCAGGCCTCGGGCCGCCGCTCGTTGTGGCCGCAATGATGGCAGACGAGCTGGCCGCGAAAGCGATGCTCGACCAACCAGGCCGAACAGACCGGGCAGCCGAAACGGTGGCCGCAGACCCGGCAGAGCGTCAGCGGCGCATAGCCGCGCCGGTTGAGGAAGAGCAGCGACTGCTCTTTCCTCTCCAGCGTGCGCTGCATCTGTTCCAGAAGCACCGGCGACAGGAAGCCGCCGCGCGCCGGCGGCGAGCGCCGCATGTCGATCGACTTCAGGTCGGGGAGCGCCGCCTCCGCGAAGCGCGACGACAGCACGGCCCGGTGGTAGCGGCCCTGGCTGGCGTTGACGCGGCTTTCCACCGATGGTGTCGCCGAGGCGAGCACGACCGGAAAGCCGCCGATATGGCCGCGCACCACCGCCATGTCGCGCGCGTTGTAGAAGACCCGGTCTTCCTGCTTGTAGGCGGGGTCGTGCTCCTCGTCGACGACGATCAGGCCGAGTTCCTTGAACGGCAGGAACAGCGCCGAGCGCGCGCCGGCGACGACCCTCACGCCGCCTTCGGCCACCTGCCGCCAGACGCGCTCGCGCATCCTCGGCGGCAGGTCGGAATGCCACTCCGCCGGCTTGGCGCCGAACCGGTCCTGGAAGCGTTCGAGGAAGGCGTGCGTCAGCGCGATTTCGGGCAACAGGATCAGCACCTGCCTGCCCTTGTCGAGCGCCGCCGCCACCGCCTCGAAATAGACTTCGGTCTTGCCTGAGCCGGTGACGCCGTCGAGCAGCGTGACGTTGAAGCCATCGGCAGCGACAGCGGCGCGCAGTTTTTCGGCCGCCGCTTTCTGGTCCGGCATCAATTCCGGCACGGCATGGCCGGGATCGGGCGCCGCCACCACCGGGCGCGGCGGGATCATCACCGTCTCGAACACGCCCTGGGCCCGCAACCCATCGATGACGGTCGAGGACACGCCCGCCGCATGCGCCAGCCCCGAGCGTGTCCAGGCGAGGCCGCCCTCGGCGGTTTCGAGCACGCGTCGCCGCGCGTCGGTCAGCCGGTCGGGCCCGGCCAACGTGCGTTGCAATCCCTCGATCCATGGCTCCGGGTCGAAGGCCTCCGGCGCGCGCAGCAGCATGCGCGCCACCATGCCGGGGGCCGACAGCGTGTATTGTGCGATCCAGTCGACGAAGCGGCGCATGTCCTTGTCGATCGGCGGGCAGTCGAACACCTCCTCGATCGGCCGCAATTTCCTTGCATCGACCGCCTCGACCGCGCCGTCCCAGACGATGCCGGCCACTTGCCGAGGCCCGAGCGGCACGCGCACGATCGAGCCCGGCACCACGCGCATGCCGGGCGGCACGGCATAGGTGTAGGGCCGTTCGGCGGGCATCGGCACCAGCACGGGCGCGGCCGCGACAAAGGGCGAATCTTCCATCATCAGGCGTGACCTTGCCTCGACTTTGCTCTAGATCAAAGGGGACCCTCTTACGTGCCTGGCAGTCGCCGGGCGATCCCCAAGGAGACAGCCATGAAGTTTTTCGTCGACACCGCTGACATCAAGGAAATTAAGGAGCTGCACGATCTGGGGCTTCTCGACGGCGTCACCACCAACCCCTCGCTGATCCTGAAATCGGGCGGCAAGATCGCCGAAGTCACCAAGCAGATCTGCGACATCGTCGAAGGCCCGGTCTCGGCCGAGGTCGTCGCGACCGAATACAAGCAGATGATGGCCGAAGCCGAGGTGCTGGCCAAGATCGCGCCGAACGTGGCCATCAAGGTGCCGCTGACGCTGGACGGCCTCAAGGCCTGCAAGACCATCCGCACCGAGATGAACCGCATGGTCAACGTCACGCTTTGCTTCTCGGCCAACCAGGCGCTGCTCGCCGCCAAGGCCGGCGCCTCCTTCATCTCGCCTTTCGTCGGCCGCATCGACGACACCGGCTCGGACGGCATGGAGCTGATCTCGGAAATCCGCACCATCTACGACAATTACGATTTCAAGACCGAGATCCTGACCGCTTCGGTGCGCACGGTGAACCACGTCAAGCAGGCCGCGCTGATCGGTGCCGATATCGTCACCGCGCCGCCGGCGACGCTGAAGGCGCTTGTCAACCACCCGCTGACCGACAAGGGCCTCGCCGCCTTCCTCGCCGACTGGGCCAAGACCGGCCAGAAGATCGGCTGAGGCTGGCATTTTGCAGAACAGAGAAAGGCCGGGTGACCGGCCTTTTTTGTTTCAAACGGTGCGCGAAGGCGTGCCGAGATTCAGGTCAGGCCGAGTCGAGAACGGTGGTTTTCGAGAACCGGAGCGGAGCGTACTGAAGTACGTGAGCACCGGAAGCGGAGAAAACCGCCGTTCGCAGGCCGGCCTCACCTGAATATCGGTACGGCTCAGGCTTTCTTGCCGTGCTTGGCCAAATCCTGCGCGATCGACAGCCGCAGCAGGTCGGCCAGCTCGCGCGCGGCGCGGTTCTCGGCGTCGATCTGCGCGCGATAGGCCGCGAATTCCTGGCGCGGCCGGTCGAAGGATGAGGGGATCGAGCGTTTGCCCACCGCAATCACCGTGTTGGTCGCGGTATCGCGCAGCACGTAATTGGCGGTCAGCGTGACCGTGCCCGCCGTCGGCTCGTCTTCCTGGGTCTGCACCTGCACGATGGCCGCTGATTCGACGAGCTCGGTGACGCCGAGATCGAGCGTATAGGCTGGCGAGGCCGGCTCACCCGAGCCTTGCCCGAAAGCGAAGATCAGATTGTTGCGCACCTGCTGCGCGTAGCGGGTGTTGACCGGCTTGATCGAGATGGAGCCAAGCTCGGCGGAGGCGCTGAGCTGCGATCCGGGCGACAGCGGCTGGTTGGAATAAAGCGGCCTGACCGTGCAGGCCGAGACCAGCGCAAGCGCGGCGGCCATGCCGCAGACCGCCAGGCGGCCGCGCAAGCGGGGCCCTTCTGACTTCACCGGATCAGGCAACGACATTGACGATCCTCTGCGGGACGATGATCACCTTGCGCGGAGCTTTACCTTCCAGTGCTTTTTGCACGAAGTCGAGAGCCAGCACCGCTTTTTCGACGGCACCTTGATCCGCGTCGCGGGCAATTGTCAAATCCCCGCGCTTCTTGCCATTGACCTGCACCGGTAGCACGATCTCGTTGTCGACGACCAGCGCCGGATCGTAGACCGGCCATGGCCGCTCGGCGACCATCTCGTTGCCGCCCAGCGCTTCCCAGCATTCCTCCGCCAGATGCGGCATGACCGGCGCGATGATATGCACCAGGATCTCCACCGCCTCGCGGCAGGCGCCCTTCAGCGCGGCATCCGCCTTGCCTTCGGAGACATCGCTGAGCGGCGTCGCCAGCGCGTTGGCGAGCTCGTAGATGCGGGCGATGGCGCGGTTGAAGCCGAGCTTCTCGATGTCCTCGCCGACCGCTTTCAGGATCTTGTGCGCGGCCTTGGACACGGCGCCCGCCTCGCCGTCCTTCGCCGCTACGGGCTTCACGCCGGAAAGCTCGTCGGCCGCGATCTGCACCAGGCGCCAGATGCGCTGCACGAAGCGGTGCGCGCCGGCGGCGCCGTCGTCGGTCCATTCGACGTCGCGCTCCGGCGGCGAATCCGACAGCATGAACCAGCGCGCCGTGTCGGCGCCATAGCCGTCGGTGATCTCTTCCGGGCTCACCGTGTTCTTCTTCGACTTCGACATCTTTTCCAGCGCGCCGATGGTCGCCTCCTCTCCGGAGGCGATCTCGATGGCGCGGCGCTTGCCGCCCAAGTCCTCGAGCCTGACCTCGCTCGGCGACAGCCAGCGCCCGTTGTTGGACGGGCCGCCGACGCGATAGGTCTCGTGCACCACCATGCCCTGGGTGAACAGGCCCTTGAACGGCTCGGCCAGATTGAGATGACCGGTCTCGCGCATGGCGCGGGTGAAGAAGCGCGAATAGAGCAGGTGCAGGATCGCGTGCTCGATGCCGCCGATATACTGGTCGACCGCCAGCCATTCGTCGGCCGCTTTCGGCTCGGTCGGCTCATTCGCCCAGGGCGCGGTGAAGCGGGCGAAATACCACGACGAATCGACGAACGTGTCCATCGTGTCGGTCTCGCGCCGCGCATCGCGGCCGCATTGCGGACACTTCACATGCCGCCAGGTCGGATGCCGGTCGAGCGGGTTGCCCGGACGGTCGAACTCGATGTCGTCGGGCAGCTTCACCGGCAGGTCGGCCTTCGGCACCGGCACGACGCCGCACGCCTCGCAATGGATCATCGGGATCGGGCAGCCCCAGTAGCGCTGGCGCGAGATGCCCCAGTCGCGAAGGCGGAAATTCACCTTGCGCTCCGCCATAGGCCGGCCGCCGATCGTCTTTGCTTCCAGCAGCTTCGCCACTTCGTCGAAAGCCTTCTCGGGCTTCATGCCGTCGAGGAAACGCGAATTGATCATCACGCCGTCGTCGACATAGGCCTCCTCGATGATCTGGAAGGTCTTGGCGTCGGCTCCTTCCGGCATCACCACCGGGATCACCGGCAGGCCGTATTTGTTGGCGAAGTCGAGGTCGCGCTGGTCGCCCGACGGACAGCCGAAAATGGCGCCGGTGCCATATTCCAT
>NZ_RZTO01000468.1:0-4899 GCF_003997225.1 Mesorhizobium sp. M2C.T.Ca.TU.002.02.1.1 | reverse complement strand
GCGCGAGGTTTCAGGCTCCCGACGGAACCCTGGAAATGGCGCTGAACAACGGTGCCCGGTCTTCGGGCGGCAAAGAGGTGGTCATGTCCGCGCGCATTTTCAGTCCAGCCAAAACCGCGATGCAGTCCGGCAAGGCCAAGACCGGATATTGGGTGCTGGAATTCGACCCCGCCCAGCGCAAGAAGATCGACCCGCTGATGGGCTACACCACCTCGGGCGACATGCTGAGCCAGGTGAAGCTCACCTTCGACACGAAGGAAGAGGCGGTCGCCTATGCCGAGAAGGAAAAGATCGCCTACCGCGTCGAAGAGCCGAAGGAGGCCAAGCGCCGGCAGATTTCCTATTCGGACAATTTCCGCTATGACCGCAGGACGCCCTGGACGCACTGACTCTGGTCCTGCGTCACTCGGCATGACAGACCAGCCGGCCCGGCCGGCCGACGGTCCCGTAGCTCAGCTGGATAGAGCACCGGCCTTCTAAGCCGATGGTCGCAGGTTCGAATCCTGCCGGGATCGCCAGTTTATTCAATAGCTTACGAGATCCGGTTGACGCTGGATCTAAACCTTCGCCAAGAGATCAGTTACGAAATCCACGAACACCCGCACCTTAGCGGTGCGGTATTGCCGCGAGGGGTAGACCGCGTAGAGCGGGAAGCGTTCGTCCGACCAGTCGGGGAACAGCTCGACCAGCCGTCCGTCGCGCACCTGCTCGCGCGTGGCGAACTCCAAGACCTGCGCGATGCCGGCGCCGGCAAGGCAGGCGCTGAGCATGGTCGGCGCGTCGGAGGTCATCAGCCTGGTCTGGACGCTGACCGGCAGGACTTCGCCGCCGCGCCGGAATTCCCAATCATAGGCGCGGCCATGCGCGGCGTCCCAGAAGTCGATGGCATCATGTGCCGGCATGTCTGCGGGATGCTTCGGCCGCCCCCGGCGTTCGATATAGGCGGGTGCCGCGACGGTGAGTATGCGCGTCTCGAACAATTTGCGTGCGGTGAATGAGCCCGCCGGCGGATCGCCGAAGCGCAGGGCAAGATCGAACCCGTCCGCCACCAGATCGCCAACCGCGTCGCGCATGATGAGTTCGAGGCGAAGCTGCGGATAGAGCGCCAGGAACTGGCCGGCATGCCCGGCCAGCACCAGCTGCGAGAAGAACGGGTCGACATTGACGCGCAGCCGACCGCGAACCACCGAAGCAGCGCCCGTGGCCTCGACCGCTGCTTCCTCGATGCCGTCCAGGTGAGGGCCGACCCGTTCGTGGAAGCGCCGTCCTTCGTCAGTCAGGTGCATGGTGCGCGTCGTGCGGTCGAGCAGCCGCACACCGATACGGGACTCGAGCCGCTGGATGGCGCGGCCGACGCCTGAGGCGGTCATGCCGAGCGTGTCTGCAGCGCGTGCCATCGAGCCCGCTTCGACAACCGCCATCAGCACCGTCACCCCGGACAGCAATCTTCCGTCGTAAGGCATTCGCCATTCCCAACCTGAAGTCCGGATTATAATGACATATCGGCGCTGGGATCAGCAAGCAAAGGGTGTGAAAAGACCGGCCACCGATCGTTTCAGACGGCGGCGTATCGAGCCGGCCAGTCGCGATCAGACTGACCAAACAGAAAGGGACGATCATGTTCGCTGTCACAGCAATCACCGGCCGCGTCGGCGGCGCGGTAGCCGAAACGCTGCTCAAATCGGGCCACAAGGTTCGCGCCGTTGTTCGCGACGAAGCCAAAGGCGCGCCCTGGCTCGCCAGGGGCTGCGAGATTGCGGTTGCCGACCTCGGCGATGCCGGGCCGCTCGCCGCCGCACTTTCGGGCGTGGAGGGCGCATTCATCCTGTTGCCGCCGGTTTATGACGCAGAGCCCGGCTTCCCGGATATGCTGCCGAGGATCGCCGTCATCCGCGAGGCGCTTCACCGGGCGCTGCCGCCCAAGGTGGTCGTGCTGTCGACGATCGGCGCGGATGTGGCTGCGCCCAATCTGCTCAATGTGTTGCGCCTGCTGGAAGAGGCGCTCGCCGATCTGCCCGTGGCCGTGACGTTCCTACGCGCCGCGTGGTTTATGGAAAATGCCCAGTGGGACATCGCTTCGGCGCGCGACCAGGGCGTGATCGACAGTTATCTGCAGCCTCTCGATCGGCAGGTTGCGATGGTTGCGACCGCTGATGTCGGTAGGACAGCGGCCGAATTGCTGCTGGAAAATTGGAGCGGCCACCGGGTGATCGAACTGGAAGCGCAACTCAGGGTGTCGCCGAACCAGATCGCCGCTGCCTTCGCCAAGGCTCTCGGCCGCAAGGTCGAGGCGCGTATCGTCCCGCGCGAGCGCTGGGAAACGATCTTCCGCGAGCAGGGCATGCGCCATCCCGAAATGCGCATGCGCATGCTCGACGGCTTCAACGAAGGCTGGATCGATTTCCGCGATCTCCATGCCCTAAAACGTCAAGGAAGGACTGGGATCGACGAGGCGATCGCTGGACTTGTCGGCCCGCCTGACCGTATCTAGAAGCAGCCAATTCGAGCGTCCCTGCGCGCTCCGAAGGAACGGAAGGAGGCAGTGGTCGGCCTTCAGAAATCACTCACCGTCTGCCCGGCCGGGCCGCCGAGATAAGTGTTCCACACATAATCCCGAAGCATTTCCCGGTGCTCCTCCGTTCGGTGATGGTAACCCGGTCTTTCGGGGTATGACACGCCGGCGAGGTGAAAGAAGGCGCCGTCGATGAACTCGTGGTGCCCGACCGCGCCGGCCATCGTCATCGGCCGCTGTTCCACGGTTGCCACGGCGACATCCGCCTCGGCGAGTTTCGAATAGAGGATCGCCCAGTTGGCGGCGCCGGTGTCGAGGCCGAGGTTTAAACGGGGTTCGAAATTCAGCTTGTAGGCGGCCACGGCGGAGAATCGGTAGAAGCAGTAGCCTGCCCATAGGTTCCAGTGCCGGTCCTCCGGCTTGGCCTTGTAGACATGGTTTTCGTTGCCGTATGCCCTGCGGCCGTACACCGCTTTGCCGGCCAGCTTGGAGGGGATGTCAAATGGCGCGACCGGGAAGCAGTCGTGGTCGATGAAGCCGAAGAGCTCCGGTTTCAGATGGCGCACGATGTTGTGGAAGGCCCATGTGATAGCGGTTCCGTGCGATCTTGACAGGTGCTTCTCGACCCGCATCGGCAGGGCAAGGTAAGGCACGCCGCGCATTTTGCAGATGCGGGCAATCGCCTCTCTTGCAGCAACTTTCGTCGAGTTGTCGACGACGACCAGTGTCATTCGCGGCGGCCGCATCTCCCAGGCTTTCGTCAAGGCGTCGATCACCCAGGGCACGTTGAAGGCGACCGTGATGCATACGCGCGACACTCCGGCGTCCTGCAATTCTTTCGCAAGAAGGCGCCCGGACGCGCGCCCTCGATATTCGAAGGTTTTGTAGACGAACTGGTTGCGGAGCGCCTTTACCCGTATCACCACAGGGTTTCTGCTTACTCCATCAACTATTGCTTTGAACACCAACGCTGCCTCTCACAAGCGGCATCCCCCGGTGGTCTCTTTGCTCGCGGCGGCTAAAAAATCAAGCAGCTTGGAGCTTTGCCGGTTGGGTTCAACCACGCCGTTCCGGGTCAAAGCGCGGAGCATCGGGACTGAGGGTTGCTGGTTCGGCTGTTCTGCGGCTATGTCGCCGCAGGGCTGCCGCTGAGGTTCGCAGATGTCGACGATTTCCAGATGGTTCAAGGACGCACGCTCCAAGTTGCCGGAGCATGTAACGGTTGGCCGCCATACTTACGGCGTGACATGGCGAAAGGTCCTGTTTCCCTCAAAGGACGCCCCGCTGGAAGTCGGTGCCTTCTGCTCGGTCGCAGGCCGGGTGCTCTTCATATGTTCGGGCCAGCATCCGACCGGGAGCGCGACCTCGTTTCCGATCTACAGCCGGTTGCTGAAGCGGCCCGAGCCGATCGCAAATGGCGGCAGGCCGGGCGGCATTACCGTCGGCAATGATGTCTGGATCGGCAACGGCGCCATGATTTTACCGGGGATCAAGATCGGCGACGGCGTGATCGTCGGGGCAGGATCCGTGGTTACGAAGGACGTTCCGCCTTATGCGATCGTCGGCGGATCTCCGGCCCGGCTGATCAGATACCGCTTCTCCGAAGAGATCATCTCGAAGCTGCTGGCAATCCAATGGTGGCGTTGGGATGACGAGAAGGTCAAGGCCGAGGCGGCCATCCTCACCGGTCCCATAGAGGCTTTCGTCGAGAGGCATTCTGTGGCAGGCACCGCCACGAAATGACGGGCAGCGGTTAGCGGAACGATGAAGTCGTGTTTCTTCCTGGCGGCGGATGCCAACTACTTTCCTTATGCCTGCCTGACAGCCCGTCGGATACTGGATGTCTCCACGCCGATCGACGGCTTTCTGCTTTACACCGGTGCGAGCGTACCGGATATTGAAGTCGCCCGCCGCTTGCTGAAAGGCAAGGTCGAACTGGTCGACGTGACGGACTTCATGAGGAATTTCGGCTTCCGCTTCGGAACCTACAGCATTGCCGCTTACGTTCGGCTTTTCGCCGACCGGTTTCCGTTTTTTGAGCCGTATGATCGCGTCGCATACACAGACTGCGATGTGCTCTTCAACCGGGACATCAATGACCTGGCTGGACAACCGCTGCGCGCACCGCTGCTCGCCGCGCATGACGATTATATGTATTTCAGGCCTTCTTACCGGCAAAAGCTCAAGCTGGCGCCCGGTGCGCCATACTTCAATTCCGGTGTCGTCGTCTTCGACATGAGCGCCGTGCGCGAAAATGCCTTGCTGGAGCAGACGCGAAAGACCGCCATTGAAGGCAGGATGAATGATCAAAACGCCCTGAACGTCGCCTTCGAGGGCAAATGGCAGACGATGCACCCGAACTGGAACCTGCAATCGCTGGGGACGAG
>NZ_RZTO01000467.1:0-4899 GCF_003997225.1 Mesorhizobium sp. M2C.T.Ca.TU.002.02.1.1 | reverse complement strand
AGGCGGCGCTGCTGATCGAGGTCTACCAGCGGCAGAAGCGCGTCGAGACGCCCGACACCGGAAACATCGAGGACGACCTGGCCGGCTTCCTCGAAAATCTGTTCGCGCATTGGCGCGACACCCCATCGGGCAATATCTTCCGCTCGCTGATCGCGGAGGCGCAGTCGGACGAGACAGCCGCGGCAGCACTTGCCGAATATTCAAAGGGACGCCGAAGCCATACCGGCCGGATGATCGAGCGCGCCAAGGCGCGGGGCGAGGTGGCGGCCGATGTCGATGCCGGGATCGTCGCCGACCTGATCGCTTCCTTCGCCTGGCGACATCTGCTGACCGGGCGGCTCGACGAGGACGAGGCGGCGATCCGCGCCGCCGTGCGCTACCTGGTGCGAGGGATCGGCCAGGCCTCATAATGCGAAAGGGCGCCCGAAGGCGCCCTTTGCCGAACAGTCAGCTGGTGGCTGTCACTTGCCGCCTTCCAGCGTGTCGATGTCCTTCTTGAGCTTCTCGTCCGGGATCTCGACCTTGGCTGCCGCGCGCAGTTCCTTGACCATGGCGAAATACTTGTCGCGGATCACCGCCTGCTTGGCCTGGTCCTTGACGTCGTCGAAGGCCGGCGGCTGCTTGGCGCGCTTGTCCTCGAGCTTGATGACGTGCCAACCGAACTGCGTCTGCACCGGCTCCTTGGTGTATTTGCCGACATCGAGCGCGAAGGCCGCCTTGTCGAATTCCGGCACCATCTGACCCGGTCCGAACCAGCCGAGATCGCCGCCATTGGTTTTGCCCGAGGGGTCATTGGTGTGTTCGTTGGCGAGCTTCTGGAAGTCGGCGCCGCCGTCGAGCTGCTTGATGATCGCCTCGGCCTCTTCCTTCGTCTTCACGAGGATGTGACGCGCATGCACTTCGTTGACCGGCGGCGTGTTGGCGATCTCCTGGTCGTAGCGGGCGCGCACTTCGGCGTCCGTCACCTTGTCGACCACTTCCTTCTCGACGACCTCGCCATGCAGGGCGCGCGCCTGCAGGAAAGCCATTCGGCGCTGGAAGTCGGCGTCCTTGTCGAGGCCTGCATCGACCGCCTTCTTGGCCATGACGCGGATCTCGATCGCCGCCGAAAGGGCAGCCGCACGGCGCTGCTCGGGCGGCAGTTGGGCGAACTGCTGCGACAGTTCGCCTTCGGCGAGCTGCAGATCGGCCTCGGTCAGCTTCTCGCCATTGATGGTTGCTACCACCGCATTGGGGTCGACCGGCTTCGCGGGAGCGGCGGCAGGCGCGGTAGCGTCCGCGGGCTTGGTCTCCTGCGCCATCAGCGGCGACAGGCAAAGTGCCGAGAGCCCGAGGGCCAGACCGAGGCTGGCGAGCGAGGCGCGGCGGAACGACAGGGACATCGAGATAAACTCCAATGGGATTGCCAGTAAGGATCGCGGGAGCGAAAGGGTTCCAGATCAGTCGGATTGTGGCGGAATTTGGCGCTGCCCATGGGGCTAACGCGGCGTTGACATCGATTGAGCCCCCTCTTATCTGTCCATCGACTTGGCGTCCAGAACCGTTTTCCGGGCGCTTTTTGCGTTTGTCCGCATTCACGCGGATTTGATGGGCCCGCCCGGCGCCTGTCGCAAACGGCTAAAATTGCTATCGAAAGGACCATTGGATGGTCAGTCTCGGCGGTCTCGCCCGTAAGGTTTTCGGTTCTTCCAACGACCGCCGCGTCAAGTCGACCCGGCCCAGGGTCGAAGCCATCAACGCCATGGAAAACGAGATGCGGGCGCTTTCCGACGCCGAGCTTGCGGGGCGCACGCAAAAGTTCCGCCAGGATCTCGCCAACGGCGCTTCGCTCGACGATCTTCTGGTCCCGGCCTTCGCCACGGTGCGCGAGGCCGCCCGCCGCGTGCTCGGCATGCGGCCTTTCGATGTCCAGCTGATCGGCGGCATGGTGCTGCACAATGGCGGTATCGCCGAGATGCGCACCGGCGAAGGCAAGACGCTGGTCGCCACCTTGCCGGTCTATCTCAACGCGCTCGCCGGCAAGGGTGTGCATGTCGTCACCGTCAACGACTACCTTGCCAAGCGCGACGCCGAATGGATGGGCCGCGTCTACAAATTCCTCGGCCTGACTGTCGGCATCATCGTCCACGGCCTTTCCGACGACGAGCGCCGCGAGGCCTACGCCTCCGACGTCACCTATGCCACCAACAACGAGCTCGGCTTCGACTATCTGCGCGACAACATGAAGTATGAGCGCTCGCAGATGGTGCAGCGCGGACACTCCTACGCCATCGTCGACGAGGTCGACTCCATCCTTGTCGACGAAGCGCGCACGCCGCTGATCATTTCCGGCCCCCTCGAGGACCGCTCGGAAATGTACAACACCATCGACACCTTCATGCTGAAGCTCGGCCCGGCCGACTACGAGGTCGACGAGAAGCAGAAGACCACGATCTTTACCGAGGACGGCACCGAGAAGCTGGAAAACATGCTGCGCGACGCCGGCCTGTTGAAGGGCGAGTCGCTCTACGACGTCGAGAACGTCGCTATCGTCCATCACGTCAACAACGCGCTCAAGGCGCATCTGTTGTTCCAGAAGGACCGGGACTACATCGTGCGCAACGGCGAGATCGTCATCATCGACGAGTTCACCGGCCGCATGATGCCCGGACGCCGCTATTCGGAAGGCCTGCACCAGGCGCTCGAAGCCAAGGAGCATGTGCAGATCCAGCCGGAGAACCAGACGCTGGCCTCCGTCACCTTCCAGAACTATTTCCGTCTCTACAAGAAGCTCGCCGGCATGACCGGCACGGCGCTGACCGAGGCCGAGGAATTCGCCAACATCTACAATCTCGAAGTCACCGAGATCCCGACCAACCTGCCGGTCGCCCGCAAGGACGAGGACGACGAGGTCTACCGGACGGTCGACGAGAAATACAAGGCGATCGTCAAGGAGATCCGCGACGCCCGCGACCGCGGCCAACCGATCCTGGTCGGCACCACCTCGATCGAGAAATCCGAGCTGCTGGCCGAGCGCCTGCGCAAGGAGGGCATCAAGGACTTCGAGGTGCTGAACGCCCGTCACCACGAGCGGGAAGCGTCCATCGTCGCCCAGGCCGGCAAGCCCGGCGCCATCACCATCGCCACCAACATGGCCGGCCGCGGCACCGACATCAAGCTCGGCGGCAATGCCGAGATGCGCATCGCCGAGGAGCTTGGCGACATGCCCGAGGGTCCCGAGCGCGAGGCCCGGGAAAAAGCGATCAATGACGACGTCGAGCGCCTGAAAGAAAAGGCGTTGGCCGCCGGCGGCCTCTACGTTCTGGCCACCGAACGCCACGAATCGCGCCGCATCGACAACCAGTTGCGTGGCCGCTCCGGCCGTCAGGGCGATCCGGGCCGCTCGAAATTCTTCCTGTCGCTGCAGGACGATTTGATGCGCATCTTCGGCTCCGAGCGCATGGACGGCATGCTGCAGAAGCTCGGCCTCAAGGAAGACGAGGCGATCATCCATCCCTGGATCAACAAGGCGCTGGAGAAGGCGCAGAAGAAGGTCGAGGCGCGCAACTTCGACATCCGCAAGAACCTCCTGAAATATGACGACGTCTCGAACGACCAGCGCAAGGTGGTGTTCGAGCAGCGCATCGAGCTGATGGACGGCGAAGGCCTGTCGGAAACGATCGCCGAGATGCGCGAGGGCGTGATCGAGGAGATCGTCGCCAAGAACATTCCCGAGAACGCCTATGCCGAGCAGTGGAACGTCGCCGGCCTCAAGGAAGAGGTGGGGCAATACCTCAACCTCGACCTGCCGATCGAGGAATGGGTCAAGGAAGAGGGCATCGCCGAGGACGATATCCGCGAGCGCATCACGGCCGCGGCCGACGCAGCCGCCAAGGAGCGCGCCGACCGCTTCGGTCCCGACGTGATGAATTATGTCGAACGTTCGGTGGTGCTGCAGACGCTCGACCATCTGTGGCGCGAGCACATCGTCAATCTCGACCACCTGCGCTCGGTGGTCGGCTTCCGCGGCTACGCCCAGCGCGACCCGCTGCAGGAATACAAGGGCGAAGCCTTCGAGCTGTTCCAGGGCATGCTCGGCAATCTGCGCCAGGCCGTCACCGCGCAGCTGATGCGCGTCGAGCTGGTGCGCCAGGCAGCCGACGCGCCGCCGCCCGAAACGCCCGAGATGTTCGGCAGCCATATCGACGGTTCCACCGGCGAGGACGATTTCCAGGGTGGCGAGACCGCGCTTCTGATGCGCCAGGACACCAACGCCGTCGTCGCGCCGGAAAACCGCGACCCGAAGAACCCTTCGACCTGGGGCAAGGTCGGCCGCAACGAACTCTGCCCCTGCGGCTCCGGCAAGAAATACAAGCACTGCCACGGCGCCTTCGCCTGACCTCTTTTCCTTCTCCCCGTTCTACGGGGAGAAGGTGCCCGAAGGGCGGATGAAGGGCAGCGCCGGCGGTGAAGATTTCCTTCAGGCGCCAGAGACTACCTCACACCAGCCCCGACGCGCGCGCCGCGGCCGCCGCCTCGCCGCGCGAGATGACCTCCAGCTTCTCCAGCACCGCCGAGACATGGTGATCGACCGTCTTGGGCGAAATCGTCAGATGCGCGGCGATCTTCTTGTTGGAAAAGCCCCGCTCGTGAAGTTCCAGGACTTCCATCTGGCGCTGAGTGAGGCCGGCCTGGTTGGCGCGCGTCGCCTGTCGCGGTCCTCTTGCGATGTGGCTGACGCCGCTTTCGCGCATGAGGCCGCGGGCGTGCTGCGCGATCGCTCTCGCGCCGAGGTCCTCGAAAATGGCGAGCGCCTCGCGCTGCGCCGCTTCGTCGCCGAGCAGCAGGGCCATTGCCTGTTCGAAAGGCGCGCCCATTTCGGCCCATCGCGCGGCGGCCGCGCGCCAGTCGCCGCTCAGT
>NZ_RZTO01000466.1:0-4901 GCF_003997225.1 Mesorhizobium sp. M2C.T.Ca.TU.002.02.1.1 | reverse complement strand
TCTTTAACGCGTGTGCCTGCAAATGCTGAGAGTCCGATCTCGCTGTTGATCTGGCTGTGCTGCCGAAACGCTTCAGGAAAGCACAGAAGGCCATTGCCAACCCAGAAGAAGGAATCGCCTGTTGCGATTTAATTTCCTCACAATAAGGCCGAGGGTGGTTTCACCCACTCCCCCTCTTTTCCTTTTTAGGGATAGGGGGGTAAATACTGTTTCTGTTTCAAACCTGACAGGAAAAGGAAATACTATAGGAAAAGATCTCTATATCCATTTTCAAAAACGACCTCGCGTTGCCCTCCCTAACGCCCCACATCAGCGGTGCCAGCAAGGAGCGCTCAAATGGCACCACAGAAGATTCCTGTTCGCGTTCGTATCGACCGCCTTGCCCGTCGCGATGATGGCCACCTGATCTGGACTGGTCGCCTCAAACGGAGACGACCCTACCTTAAGGGTTTTGGGAACCCAGCACGCGTGCTTCTGGAGGTTAACCACGAGGCCATTCAAGTCCGCAACACTTGTGGTGTCGAGCGGTGCATTGAGCCTCACCATTACAAGGTAGTTCGAGAAAAACCATTCAAGTACGATGGAGACCCTAGACCGGCCTGGCGCGACCCCAGAGTTCATAATTCGGGCCATTTCAACGAGTGCGAACTTGAGGTGATCGACTTGGAGGTCCATGGTCTCATAAAAGGCGAAACCACTGAGGAAGACGTCAGGGCGGTGGGGCTCAAGCGCGAGATGCTGGAGGAAATTTTTCGCCGGGCTCGCAGCGCGTAGGAGGATCTAACGACGCACCCCACGTGTTCCTTAACACAGGCGGTTAACGACAACCTGCAGGGCTCGATCCGCCACCTTAGTTCGTCCCCAATAGCGGTCACCTTATCGCCCCTACAACGGTGACGTATTTGTAGACATAGACGTTGCACCCGTCCTCCGTCTCACTGAGCCGCTCGAAATCAAAGGCCGGGGCCAGCTCTTTCATCAATGCATGAAACCGACTCTCCCTCTCTCGCTGTACCCCGCCAGCCATAGCGCTGTAAGCCCAGTACTCGTCAAACAGCGCCTTCCCAATTGTTCGGATCTTGGAGGTTTCCATGCCCTTGTGCCGGCTCTTTCCGACGCGGAGGCGAGGGGACTGGGACAGGAAATTGCGGACAGAATTGTTCTGGTTAGCCATCTCGTCGATTAGCGCGTTGTGACTGGCCGGCAGAGTGAAGTCCTTCTTCTGCTTCAGACGCGGCAACGCGGCGAAAGCCCATGCCACGATCTGTTCGCGCTCGGAGGCGAGAATGATCTGGTCGATGCCGATAATCTTTTTCTCGTCAGGGATCCGGCGGGGAAACTCCAGGAACAACCATCTACGATTGAACCCCTCCGAGGTGTCCTTGGTTTTAGGAGTGTGATTGGAGGCGAACCAATGCGCAGCCTTGGGTTGGAACTTAAAAATCTGGCTGTTCTTATGTTGGGCTTGGATCTCCTGACCTTCAATGATCTGCTTGAAGTGCTCGCCAGATATGTCACGCTTCTCGGAGATCTCGCCGGCGAAGTTGACCAGCTTGTCGGCCATCTGTGCCGGCATAAATTTGTCGCCCCAATCGGTCGGCGCAACCGCAGAATGACAACCGTCCGGCATCAACCCCTTTAGGATCTCCAAGATGCGAGACTTGCCGCTGTGCGCCTGACCAATCAGGCAGATTGCTCGCTGAAAACGAGGGGCGATGCCCATTAGCGTCACGGCGAAGGCCTCCTGCAGAGCCATCAGCTTGTCGCGGTAGTCTGGGTCGTCTCCCCAGCAGTCATCCAGCATCTGGAGGAATTGTGGACAACGGCTGTCGTCTTGGTAGCGAAACGGCAGGACATAAGTGCAGCCGTGTTCCGGTGAGTGTTCCCGGAGTTGCATGTCCTCTGTAAGGAAGCCATTGGCGAAGTTGATGCCGGTCAATTCGACCGTCTGAAGTGGCGCGGCCAGGAGACCGGCCATCAATTTCACAATCTGCGATATGTCCGCGTACCGCTTGCAGGCCGGCAGCGCGCTGTACTCGTCGGCTAGGTGCTTGACGAAGACGTTCTGATCGACCGTCTGCCAGGCCGCGCCCTTCCACTGCCAGAACTGACCCATGTGGTGCTTCAGTTTCCCGAAGGCCTCCAGGTCCTTGATCGCGGCCTTCGCGATCTCGGAGTGGTCAGTGCCAGTGATGTCGCCGGCGCGAAGCCTCTGGAGCTCTTTGCGCAGCGTGGTGACCGTGACCGACCCCTTGGATTGGGAGACGATGAACTTCAGGATCCGCTCTTCGTCGATGTTGCCCAGGTCATGGTTGCGGGCAATGCGGTCAAGGGCGACCTCAGTGGCGCGCGTCCAACCAGCAGTGTCAGGTGTCACGTGACGCTCGAACTCGCCCATGAGGTGGCTAACGATCCTCTCCCTGTCCCACTGCTCGTTCTCGTCGGTGATGACGAGGCCAAGCTTTTCCTTGTCGTCGGACGTCAGACCGTCGTCCCAGCCCATCGGAAGGGCCTTGCGCTTATCGCCCAAGACGTCCCGCATAAGGAAGTCAACGACCTTAGTCTGGGCCTTGCCAACGTCGACGTCATCGCCGGCCACCTTCTCAGTGTAGCCCTCCACCCAGGCCTTCATCTCGCCCATGGCTTCGAGCAGGGTGCGCTCGCCGCGGGTGACCGCTCGAGCGAGCAGGCCGGCGTTGTAAACCAGAGCATTGTCGCGCGCGCCGGCGGGCACGAAGGACGTGATCTTGGTGTTGCCTGAGCTCGAGAGCTCAATGCCCTCGGCTTTCAGAGCCTCACGGAGCATGCTTTCCACATTCTTGGGGAGGGCGGGAAGCGACCCCATGACCTCCGTCAGATCACAGTTGGCGGTGTAGGCCTTGCCCGTATCGGGATGGATCGACGGCGGGAGCACGATCTGTGTGCCTTTCGAGAGGCATTCCAGCAGCATCTGGCCTTTCGAGTCCTTGATGCGGAATGTCCGTTCACCCTCGAAGCGGTAAGCCAAGACCGCTCCCTTGCGACCGACACGGCGCCAAGGCGATGCGGGCAGGAGCTGCTCGACGATGCGCTGGACACGAGCATCGTCGCTGTCGATGTCGATTGCAACGACGCCGGAAGCGGCTCCCATCGGCAGACCGATGTTGCCGTTGCCCTTCTGGGTGAGCCAGAGCTTCTGCTCGTGTTCGGTGGGCATACGATCGGCAAAGACCTGCCATGCATCGATCCACGGGTTCTTGAAACCGACCCGAAGGGGGATCGCGGGCTTGCCAAGGACCCAGTATTTTGGCGCTTCATTGAAGAAAATCGTCACTTGTAACCTCATTTGCAGATGGCGCGGCGCTGAACCTGCTGGTCAACGTTCTTCCTCGATTGGTTCGGGGCTCGGCTGAGTTGGGACGCGCCCTTGGTCAGGGATAAGTGTGTTGAGTATCAGGAGGCCACGCTGCGAGGCTGCATATTTGGAGAAGGCAGTTTTGCCTTTCAATTGAATTACTATAGGATGAGTGCAGAAAGTTATTACTATAGGATGAGTGAGATTTTACTCTAAAAACGCCTGAGGAGCGTCTCCATCTCAGAGTGCGAAGCCGTCGCATTGGGCGCATCGGCACTTGAGATGGAAAGGTTTACAATTGCAGCTTTCTGAACGCTTGGAGAACGCCGCTAATGGTCTGGCGGACATATGGGATGCCGACTTGCTTTATATTAATTCTGAAATTGATCGCAAACTGCTCGAACGCGTCATCAGGGAGACGGAGAAGCGAAAAGATCCCGGAAATGTCCTCTACATTTTCCTTACTACAACGGGAGGAAGTGCCGAGTTCGCCTATAAGGTCATGCGCTACCTGAAGAGCAAGTATTGGCATGGGGTCGTTGTCTTCGCTTTGGGTCCATGCAAAGGCGCTGGCACTCTCATGTGTGCTGGTGCCACCGAAATCTGGGTCGGCGACTCGAGTGAGTTTAGTCCTCTCTCGTGCAAGACGGCGGCCGTGGCAAATGCGTCGTCAAACCAGTTGACGGAAGACACTCTCAGAGCATACGCTGAAAGGCTCAACAGGGATTTTCGGACACTCAGGAAAGAGCACGATTTCGATGCCTTGGCGCAATTGATCTCTGGTTATCCATCCCCTGACTTCATCATTGACGGCGAAGAGATCTCGACCCTGTTCAACAGGGTCTACCGGGTCAATGAGCAGTACGGGGATGAGAAGGACCACGATGTGCACAAGGTGGTTCGGTTCGCCCAACAAAGTGCAGCGCGTCCGAATAAAGCGGCATTGGGTCTCGACCCCGAAATCTTTTACCTGAACGGTGAGTATAATTGGGAGAAGAGTAACTGATCAGTGATACTCCTTGCGAGGAGAGCCGGCGTTGGCGCTTGTGCAAATGCTCGGGGGGACTTGTCTCGTCCCCCCAAGCCCTTAAAGAAGCTGACCGCATGATCTTTCCATTCCCGGATTCAAACTTCACCTTGTTTGCTCCACATCCTTTTGTCGTAGCTCCTGAGGAGCGACGCCGCCGCGGCGCGCGACACGTTGCTAATGCTCATAGAGGCTCTATTCCGGCACCGGCGACTATCCGAACGGAGTTCGGAGCCTGCCCGAAATGCTCGCGGAAGCTCTTCGAAAAATGCGACGGCGACTCGAAGCCGCAAGCAATGGCAATCTCCAAGATTCGAAGATCGGTGGAATCCAGCAACTGACGAGCGCGGGAAAGCCGAAGGTTCAAATAGTGGCGGCTGGGGGTGGTTGACAGATAGCCGTGAAACAGGCGCTCCAGCTGTCGTCGGGATATGCCAATCTTTCTCGCTATCGTGTCCATTGGAATGGGCTGCTCCAGATTGCCTTCCATCAGCTGTATCGCGTCGACCAGCTTGGCGCTGGCTCCGGCCAGGCGCAGAC
>NZ_RZTO01000465.1:0-4907 GCF_003997225.1 Mesorhizobium sp. M2C.T.Ca.TU.002.02.1.1 | reverse complement strand
CGCAGGCTCGGCCGGCGAGGGCGTGTTCCTGCTGTCCCCGCCAACCGTCGATCTCCTCTCCGGCGCTGCCGATTTCAAGGCCAAGTACAAGGAGGCCTACGGCCGCGACGCCGGCGCCTACGCGGCACTTTCCCATGATGTCGGCGACCTGATCGTCGATGCGATCGCACGGGCAAAGTCTGCCGATCAGAAGGCGATCGTCGAGGCGCTGAAAGCAAGCGACTTCAAGGGTCTGGCCGGCGAAATCAAGTTCACCGACAAGAACACGCTGCAGACGTCGAACTTCCGCCCGGTGGTCGCCAAGGGCGGCAAGTGGGTCGCCGACGAGTAACCGACAGAACACACTGATACCGGGGCGGCCTTTGCCAGCCCCGGCATCATTCCTGTTTTGCGGCTATGTGACTGGTGGGCTATCGATGCTGCGCCAAGGCACGACTTTTCCAATACCTGCACCGGAGCATCAATGACGCTCGACCTTGTCATTCAGCAACTGGTGAACGGCCTCATCGTCGGCTCGTTCTACGCCCTGATCGCGCTCGGCTACAGCATGGTCTTCGGCGTCATCAAGCTCCTGAATTTCGCTCATGGCGATATCTATATGAGCGGCGCCTTCGTCGGTCTCATCGTGTTTTCCTTCGTCGGCGTGTGGGTTGGCAATGGCTGGCTTGGCGTCGTCTGCGCGTTGCTGGTTTCGATGCTCGCCGTAGGCCTGCTCGGCGTCGTCATCGAGCGCTTCGCCTACCGGCCGATGCGCAACGCGCCGCGCCTGTCGATCCTGATCACCGCGCTCGGCGCCTCGATGGTGCTGAACGGCAGCGCGCTTGCGCTGACCGGCGGGCGGCATTTCGCCTTCAACACCGACCTCGGCTTTGCCGGCCTGGACGTTTCGGCTGTGCACATCACCTACACGCAGATCGCGCTCGTCGCCGCCTCGATCCTGCTGATGGCCGGCATGCAGGCCTTCGTCTCGCGCACCATGTACGGCAAAGCAATGCGCGCCGTCTCGATCGACATGGGGGCGAGCCGCCTGATGGGCATCGATGTCGACCGGGTGATCGCGCTGACCTTCTTCATGGGATCGGCGCTCGCCGCCGGCGGCGGTGTCATGGCGGGCGCCTATTATGGCAGCGTCCATTTCTTCATGGGCTTCATCATGGGGCTCAAGGCCTTCACCGCGGCCGTCATCGGCGGCATCGGCAGCGTCCCTGGCGCCATGCTTGGCGGCCTGCTGCTCGGCCTTCTCGAGGCTTACGGGTCATCCTTGCCCTTCGTCGGATCGGAATGGCGAGACGTCTTCGTGTTCGGCGCGCTGATCCTGTTCCTGGTCTTCAAGCCTACCGGCCTGCTCGGACGCTCGGTCGTGGAGCGGGTGTGATGAGCGACGGAGCGAGCTCCCTGTCCGCCGCCACGCAACCGCCATTGGTGCGGCGCTCGTTTTTGCTGTGGGCTCTCGCCGCGCTCGCTTGCGCGTTGGCGCTGCCCCACTTCGCCAATGCCTATGTAACGGAGGTGGCAACCACGGCGCTGCTTTATGTCGTGCTCTGCCTCGGCCTCAACATCGTCGTCGGTTACGCAGGCCTGCTCGACCTCGGCTATGCGGCCTTCTTTGCCGTCGGCGCCTACACGACCGGAATCCTGACCTCGGAATTCGGCTTCAATTTCTGGCTCACCATTCCCGTCGCCATGGCGGCTGCCTGCCTGGCCGGCATCATCATCGGCGCGCCGACCTTGCGGCTGCGCAGCGACTATCTGGCGATCGTCACGCTGGGCTTCGGCGAGATCGTGCGCATCATTGCCCGCAACCTCGATATCACCGGCGGCGCCAGCGGCCTTGTCGGCATCGAGCGGCCGGAGATCCTGGGCTTCAAGCTGATGCAGGTGCAGCATTTCTACTACGCGTTCCTGGCGCTCGCGCTGCTTGCCGTCTTCGTGTGCCTGAGCGTCGAGCGGTCACGCATGGGGCGTGCGTGGTTCTATGTCCGCTATGACGAGGACGCCGCCGCCGGTATCGGCATCAACCGCGTGTCGGCCAAGCTGCAGGCCTATATGATGGGGGCGGTGATCGCGTCGGTGGCCGGGTGCCTCTACGCCGCGAAGATGACCGCGATCTCGCCGGAAAGCTTCACCTTCAACCAGTCGCTTCTGATCCTTCTGGGTGTGGTGCTTGGCGGCATGGGCCGCATTCCCGGTGTCGTCCTGGGTGCCATCCTCGTGGCCCTGCTGCCGGAAGTGCTGCGCGGAGCGGGCACCTATCGTCCGCTGGTCACGGCCGTGGCGCTGCTCGCGATCATGCTCTTCAGACCGAACGGCCTGTGGCCGGACAAGCGGGGTTGACCACGATGGCCTTGCTGGAAGTCCGCGATCTGCGCCTCAGCTTCGGGGGGCTGAAGGTCCTGCAGGATATTTCGTTCTCGGTGGAGAAGGGCGCGATCAACAGCCTCATCGGGCCGAATGGCGCGGGCAAGACGTCGCTCTTCAACTGCCTGACCGGCTTCTACAAGCCGAAGGGCGGCTCGATCCGGTTGGGCGGCCGGCCGATCACGGGCTTGCCGCCGCACCGCATCACGGCGCTTGGCCTTGCCCGAACCTTCCAGAACATTCGGCTGTTCAAGGAAATGTCGGTACTGGAAAACGCCATGTCCGGGCAGCATTGCCGCAGCCGCCACGGCATCGTTTCGGCAATCCTGCACCTGCCGTCGCAACGGCGGGAGGAGGACAGGATCCGCGCGGCGGGCATGCGCTGGCTCGACTTCGTCGGCATCGCCGAGCATGCGCATCGTCTGGCCGGCGGCCTTTCCTACGGCGACCAGCGGCGGCTCGAACTCGCAAGGGCTCTGGCGTCGACGCCAGAGATCATCCTGCTCGATGAACCTGCCGCCGGGCTGAACGAGCGCGAGAAGCTCGACCTTGTGCATCTGATCCGCCGCATTCGCGACGAGACTGGCGTCACCGTGCTTTTGATCGAGCACGATATGGGCCTGGTCATGCAGGTGTCGGAAAAGATCGTCGTCTTCGACTATGGCCAGAAGATCGCCGATGGCCCGCCGGAGGCCGTGCGCGCCGATCCCAAAGTCATCGAAGCCTATCTCGGCACGGAGGATTGATGGACACCGATATTGTCCTTGCGGCCGACCGGATCGTCGCGCGCTACGGCAGCATCGAGGCGCTTCATGGCGTCAGCCTCGCGATAAGGCGCGGCCAGATCGTAGCGCTGCTCGGCGCGAACGGCGCCGGCAAAAGCACGACATTGCGAACGCTGTCCGGTCTCATCGCTGCGTCCTCGGGAAGTGTCCGGTTCCTGGGTGAGGACATAACCAGGGTCCCGGCCCACCGCTTGCCCCACCGCGGTCTTGTTCACGTTCCCGAGGGACGGCGCATCTTCGGCGACATGACGATCCGCGAGAATCTCGACCTGGGTTCGTTCACGCTGACCGACGATGCGGAGCGGCGACGGCGGCTGGACCATGTGTTCGAACTCTTCCCGATCCTGGCGAAGAGGCACAATGGCGACGCAAGGAACCTGTCCGGCGGAGAGCAGCAAATGCTGGCGATCGGCAGAGCGCTCATGGCGGCGCCGAAGGTGCTGTTGCTCGACGAGCCTTCGATGGGGCTGGCGCCGCAACTGATCAAGGAAGTCATGAACATCGTGCAGCGCCTCAATCGCGAGGGCGTGACGATCCTTCTGGTCGAGCAGAACAGCAAAGTCGCGTTGAAGTTCGCGGACTACGGCTACGTTCTAAAGGGCGGACGCATCGTGCTCGAGGGTCGGGGGACCGATCTCGCCAACGACGATGCCGTCGTCAGCGCCTATCTGGGCGGTGTCGCTGCCTGACAGGCTGACCGTCAATGTGCGGTTGTTCGGATGTGGAAACGAGGCCCGAATGTTGAGTGTCGCGGGGAGGACGTCAATCCAGCCGGTGAACGAAAAGCGCTCAGGCGTCCCTGGAATAGACATTGATCTTGCTTCGCAGGAGATCGATCATTGCGTCCCGGACAGCGTCGCGCGTGCTGCCGGTCCACGCGACTGCCAGGGGCAATTTCTTCAACCCATCGGTTTCCGGCGCGTCGAGGGCGATATAGCTCACGCCCTCGACCTGCAGGCGTGAAGCCCAGCGCGGAACGATAGCGATACCCATTCCAACCGCCACGAGGTTCACGATGGTTTGCTTTTCATCGGCCAGGTGGACGACCTTGGCCGGGAGGCCGCGCTCGCTGAACAGCCGCATCGTGAGGTCGTGGCTGTGCGGGCGTGACCGCCGCTCCGGAACAATGAGTGTCTGGTCCACGAGATCCATGATTGAAACGCTGGCGCGCTGAGCCAGTTCATGGCTTGAGGGCACGGCCACGACCGCGGTTTCGTAAAGCAGGAAAAGCAACTCCAGGCGGCGGCTTGGCGCGGCAGACGGCCGGATCAGCGCAAGATCCAGCCGTCCCGAAAGTACGCGAGGCAGCAGACGGATCGTCCTGTCCTCGAGCACCTGCACGGTCACGTCCGGCGCTATCTCGCGAAAATCGTGAAGCAGGCGTGGCACCAGTCCCACCGCCGCACTGTCGATGACGCCAAGGCGCAGCACTGCTGCCCGGTCGCGCCCCTTCTCTCGAATGCGGTTTTCCAAATCGTCGGCTCTGGCAAGCAAAGCTCTTGCTTCTTCCAGCAGGAAAGATCCATGTTCGGTCAGAACGGCGTTCCGGGTCGTGCGCGTCATCAGCCGCACGCCGAGGTCTTCCTCCAGCATCCTTATGTGCCGGCCAAGCGACGAGGGCAGCATACCGAGCCGCTGCGCCGCACGCCCGAAATGCAGCTCGTCGGCCGCCATGACAAAGCAGCGGAGCTGGTGCAGTTCCAACGCGCCGTTCCCTTGAGAGTTCGATTATATTGGGACTTCGATTAAATCACATTTTTATAT
>NZ_RZTO01000464.1:0-4912 GCF_003997225.1 Mesorhizobium sp. M2C.T.Ca.TU.002.02.1.1 | reverse complement strand
CATTTATGGAACTCCTCGAACTCGAATTCTCCCGCGAAATCCACCCGGTGGATGTCATCGAGCAGGTGGCCCACAACAACGACTGGTCCTTCGAACGCGCCGGTGACGATGAGATTTCGATTTCGGTCGCCGGCAGCTGGACCGACTACCATGTCTCCTTCTCCTGGATGGAGGATTTCGAGGCGCTGCATCTGGCCTGCGCCTTCGACATCAAGGTGCCGGAGACGCGCGCGCTTGAAGTGATGCGGCTGTTGTCGCTGATCAACGAGCAGATGCTGTTCGGGCATTTCGATCTGTGGGAACAGGAAGGCGCTATCATGTTCAGGCAGTCGCTGCTGCTTGCCGGCGGGGTCGAGCCGTCGAGCCAGCAGGTCGAGGTGCTGTTGTCCTCGGCGTTAGAGGCCTGCGAATGCTATTTCCAGGCCTTCCAGTTCGTCGTCTGGTCGGGTACATCGGCCAAGGACGCGCTGTCCAGCGTGCTCTTCGAGACCCACGGAAACGCCTGAACCAAACCGATACCGCCGATGAGTTCCAGCAGCGAGCGCAAGCCCGAAATCAGCTTTGCCGATTTCGACCGGGTCGACATCCGTGCCGGCACGATCGTCGAGGCGGAGCCGTTTCCGGAAGCGCGCAAGCCGGCGATCAAGCTGAAGATCGATTTCGGCCCGGCGATCGGGGTGAAGAAGTCGTCGGCGCAGATCACCAAATACTACGCGCCGGAAACGCTTGTCGGCCGCCAGGTCTTCGCGGTGGTCAACTTCCCGCCGCGCCAGATCGGCCCGTTCATGTCGGAAGTGCTGACGCTCGGCTTCCCCGATGAGGTGGGCGCCGTCGTGCTCGGCGCCATCGAGCGCAAAGTGCCGGACGGCGGGCGTTTATTCTAGGACGAGCCTGGGGCGACCTGGAGCCGGCCTATCCTGATCGGCGCGTTTGCTTGGCATCCCCAGCGCTTCATCGACCACGCCGAGGAACATTTCGGCGCAGGCCTGCCAGCTGTAGCGCAGCGCGCGCTGGCGGGCTTCGGCGCGGTCGACGTGAAGCGCCTTCATCGCCGCTTCGCCCAGGTCGTTCGACACGGCTCCGCCGACGCCGTCGCCGACAATGTCGATCGGTCCGGTCACCGGATAGGCGGCGACGGGCGTTCCGCTGGCCAGCGCCTCGATGATGACGTTTCCGAAAGTATCGGTGCGGCTCGGGAACACGAAGACATCGGCCGACGCGTAGATCTCGGCCAGCTCGTCGTTCGGGCGGTGGCCGAGGAAATGCGCGTTGGGATAGCGTGCCTTGAGCTTTGCCAGTTCCGGTCCTTCGCCGACGATAACCTTGCTGCCGGGCAGATCGAGATCGAGGAAGGCGGTCAGGTTCTTTTCGATCGCTACGCGGCCGACGCACAGGAAGACCGGGCGGGGGAATCCGGTTTCCTTGCGCTTGTCGGGCCGGAAATGGTCGGTGTCGACGCCGCGCGTCCAGGGCCTCAGCTTGTTGAAGCCGCGCGCCGCGAGATCGTCCGCCAGCGATTGGGTCGCGACGAGCGTGCCCTGTCCGGAATTGTGGAAGTCGCGCAGCCAGTTGTAGGCCCAGCTTTCCGGCACCGGCAGGCGGGCGCTGAGATATTCGGGAAAGCGCGTGTGATAGCTGGTGGTGAAGGGGCGGCCCACCTTTCGGCAATGGCGGCGCGCCATGATGCCGAGCGGACCCTCGGTGACGATGTGGATGTGGTCGGCCTTGGCGGCGTCGATCATGCGCGCGACATGACTCGGCGTCGTCAGCGCCAGCCGGATGTCGGGATAGGTCGGCATCGGCAAGGTGCGAAAGAGGTTCGGCGTCAGGAAATCGAGCTCGACGTCGAAGGGTTTCAGCGCCTCGGTCAGGCGCTCCAGCGTGTGCACCACGCCATTGACCTGCGGCCGCCATGCGTCGGTGACCATCAGGATGCGCATGGCGATCCCGATACGCATGGCGATCCTTTGCCGGCATGGCTATCGAGCACGCCGGCGCGGTGCCGGAACGGCAGCCAGGCAGCGGCCCGCGCCTCGCTCCAGCGCACCCGCGTGGGCACCGGATCGAAGCGGGGCGGCAGGGCCGAATCAACGAAGGTCGCGCGCTTCATGCGCGCTCTTGACCATGATTTCATGACGGGCGGATGAAGCCTGTCCTGACCGGTCTTAGGCGGGCACCTTGATGACGGCGCGCAGGCCGCCGAGCGGGCTGTCCTCGAGGCTGATGTCGCCGCCGTGGCTGCGGGCGATGTCGCGGGCGATCGACAGGCCAAGTCCCGTGCCGCTGGCGTCGAGGTTGCGCGCCTCGTCGAGCCGCAGGAAAGGCTTGAACACCTCTTCGCGCTTGTCGGGCGCGATGCCGGGACCGTCGTCGTCGATGGTGACGGTGAGCGAGCCGCGACCGTGATTGGCGTGGACCTCGACGGTCTTGGCGTAGCGGAAGGCATTGCCGATGACGTTCGACAGCAAACGGGCAAAGGCGTTCGGCCGCACATGCACGGCCGGATCGCCTGTCAGCGTCGTCGTGAGCTTGCAGCCGCGCAATTGCGCTTCCTCGCCGAGCTTCTGGAAATAGGCGTTGAGGTCGAAACGGCCGGTGTCCTCCGAGGCCTCGCCGCGCGCAAAGGAGAGATAGCCTTCCAGCATCGACTGCATGTCGTCGATGTCCTGGTTCAGCGCGGCCTTGGTCTCCGACTTGCCGCCGGCCAGCGCCAGCTGCAGCTTGAATCTTGTGAGGATGGTCCTGAGGTCGTGGCTGACGCCGGTGAGCATGGCGGTGCGTTGCTCGATCTGGCGCTCGATGCGCTCACGCATCTGGATGAAGGCGAAGCCGGCGCGTCGGACCTCCTCGGCGCCGCGCGGGCGGAAATCGCGCGGCATCGGCCGACCCTTACCGAAACTCTCGGCGGCCTCGGCGAGCGTCAGGATCGGCCTGATCTGATTGCGCAGGAAGGGGATGGCGATCATCAGCAGGACCAGCGAGGTGCCGACCATCCAGATCAGGAAGATGTGGGTGTTCGAGGCATAGGCCTGGCTGCGCCGCACGAAGACGCGCAGCACCTTGCCTTCGAGCTGGACTCGAACCTCGACGACGTTCGAGTTGCCGACCGTGTCGATCCAGAACGGACGGTTGATCTGTCTCGTGATCTCCGACGACAGCGCCTCGTCGAGGATGGAAAAGAACGGCTTAGGGCCCGGCGGGGGCAGCGGATCGGGCGGCAACAGATCCACCTTCAACTGCATGCGGTCCTGGGCGATGCGGATGATGTTGGCGTAGTCGGCGTCGTGCGGATAGGTTTCCATCATGTCGATGACGGCCGCTATGTCCGAGATCGTCGCCTGCGACAGGCGCTGGGTGACCGTCTGCCAATGCCGCTCCATGAAGACGAAGGCCACCACCGACTGCAGCAGGATCATCGGCGCGATGACGATGATCAGCGAGCGGGCGTAGAGCCGCTTCGGCATGTAGAGCGCGACCAGGCGCCAGAACCGGTTCCAGGCGCGCGGCATCGCCCTCAGCGTCCGCAGCACGAGATCGCCGGGGCCGCCTCCTTCGGGCTTTTCCAGTTGCGTGGTCGCCATTCGCCCTTCCGCTCGTCGATGGCCGTTCAGCAAAGGGCCTTCGACGGTAGTTTATTCGACGCTGAGCCGATACCCAATACCGCGCACGGTCTGCAGCCACACCGGATTGGACGGATCGCGCTCGATCTTGCGGCGCAGCCGGTTGATCTGCACGTCTATGGTGCGCTCGCCGACATCCGATTCATCGCCCACCAGTTCATGGCGCGGTATGGTCTCGCCCGCCCGCGCGGCGAAGATCGCCAGGATCTCCTGCTCGCGGTCGGTCAGCTTAAGCGCCTCGCCGCCGCGCTTCAATTCACGCTTGGCGATCTGGAACGTGTAGGGCCCGAACACCAGCTGCTCGACCTTAGGGGTCGCGGCGGGGCCGCCACGGCGCAGGATGTTGTTGATGCGCAGGATGAGCTCGCGCGGATCGAACGGTTTCGGCAAATAATCATCGGCGCCGGCCTCCAGCCCGGTGATGCGGCTGTCGGTCTCGGACAGCGCCGTCAGCATCAGGATCGGCACGTTCTTTTCGGCCCGCAGCGCCTTGGTGAGGTCGACGCCGGTCTCGCCCGGCATCATGACATCGAGCACCAAAAGGTCGAAGTCGAGGCCGGCGAGCTTGCGCCTGGCCTCGCCGGAATTGCCGGCGACGGTGACGCGAAAGCCGTTCTCGGACAGATACTGCTTGAGCAGGTTGCGGATACGCGTGTCGTCATCGACAACCAAGAGGTGCGGCGCGTCATCGTCGGGCGCGGCCGGATGATCAACCTTCTCAATGGTCTCCATGGTTCTTCCCCGATGTTTGCGCAGGCACAATGTCGATCTGCGCTCTTAGTTCCGGATTGACCATCGCTTCCAGGAATCGCTCGATCGTGGCGCGCTCGGTGGTTCCGGAATCCTCCAATGCCGCACGGATGCGGCGCGACTGTGGCCGCGCCAGCGCCAAGGCCAGCGCGCGACCCCTGGCGGTCGGGTAGAGTTCGCGCTGCCGGCGATCGCGCGGACCCTGCACCTGGACGATATGGTCGGTGTCGATCAACTGCTTCAAGACCCGCGCCAGGCTTTGCTTGGTGATCTTCAGCACATCGAGCAGTTCGGCGACGGTAAGTCCGGGCCTGCGGTTGACGAAGTGCAGCACGCGATGATGAGCGCGGCCAAAGCCGTATTCGGCGAGTATCTGGTCCGGGTCGGAGGTGAAATCGCGGTAGGCGAAGAAAAATAGTTCGATGATGGCGAAGTCGATGCCGTCCTCGTCGGCGATCGCCGTCCTGATCGGTTTTCCGGCTGCGGGGCTTGGATCCGTCATCATTTCTCCATGCGAGGCGGGAATTATGTCAGTACTATTG
>NZ_RZTO01000463.1:0-4915 GCF_003997225.1 Mesorhizobium sp. M2C.T.Ca.TU.002.02.1.1 | reverse complement strand
ATTCGATGGCGAAGGCCATCGAGGAGTCTTCGGCAAATCCCCGATTGCCGCCGCCGGTCTCCTCGCCCGGCGCGTCCTCGAAAAAGAAGGCGACGGGAACGCTCAGGATGGAGGCGATCGCCTGCAGACGGCTGGCGCCAACCCTGTTCGTGCCCTTTTCGTACTTCTGGATCTGCTGAAAGGTGATGCCGAGATTTTCACCCAGCTTTTCCTGGCTCATTCCAAGCATATTGCGACGCAGCCGGATACGACTCCCGACATGGATGTCGATCGGATTCGGCTTCTTCTTGTTCTCTTCTGTCATTTTTTCCTCGCCGAATTTTTCCGGCTTTTTCTATTTTGTTCCGCCCATATGAAGCCGGAGCCACCTGCCCCAACAGAACCCTCCAACCGACTTCGAGAAAATTTTAGGCGTTACAGTATGAGTTTCTAATGTGCCGACTGTCAATTCACCCGTAGCCGCTGCCTTACATTCAATGTGAAGGCGGCGAGCGCAAACAGCAACATGATCAGCAATCCGTTAATGCGCCGCTGGTCGGGAGACAGGAGGGCGCGCCCAGAGACCGGCACATTCGCGTCGATGGCGCCGCGCGCGTCGACGGCCAGCGCGTCGACGATGCGCCCGCGCGAATCGACGACTGCCGAGATGCCGTTGTTGGCCGCGCGCAACAGAGGCAATCCATTCTCCACCGCGCGAATCTGGGCCTGCCTGAAGTGTTGATACGGGCCCGGCGTGTCGCCAAACCAGGCGTCGTTGGTGACGTTCACAATTAAGTCAGATGACGCAGCGTCGACGGCGACGAGATCGGGAAAGATCACTTCGTAGCAGATGAACGGAGCAGCGCGCAGGCCACCCGGCACGGCGATCGGATGCCGCTCGTTGCCGGCGGCGAAATTCATCGGCCCGGCGACGAGCTGGCCGATGCCGAAGCGTTCGAAAAGGTCGGCGAAGGGCAGATACTCGCCGAAGGGCACCAGATGCACCTTGTCGACCGCATCGACGATCTCGCCCTTGTCGTTGATCGCCACGACGGAATTGTAATAGCGGCTGCCGGCGCTCGCGGATCCGCCCTCCTCGCGCACGACACCGGCAATCAGCATCTGGCCGTCGGCCAGCATGTCTCCCAACGCCGTCAGCGCGTCCGGACGCTCAGTGAACAGGAACGGCACCGACGTTTCCGGCCACAGGATGAGCTGCGGTTTGGCATGTCCCTCTTCCGGCGCTTTCCCCGATATCCCCAACAAAGTTGCGAAGATGCGGTCGCGCACCGAGGCGTCCCACTTCTCGCTGAGATCGACCGCGGGCTGGACGATGCGGACATCGATCGAGCGCGTCGCCTCGACCGGGGCGGCGAGCCGGAAATAGCCGAAGCCGACATCGGCGGCGACAAGGATGACGAACAAGGCGATGCCCAGCCTCAGATGTCGGCGCGCCGCGACCAGCGCGGGAAGGGAAAACAGGAAGACGGCGAGCGCGTTCATGCCGATCATCCCGGTCACCGACACGCTCTGCATCAGGAGCGGCACCGGCATCGCCGCATAGCCTACGGCGTTCCAGGGAAAACCTGTGAAGAGGAAGTCGCGCAGCCACTCGGCAAGGCCGAAGCCGAAGGCAAGGGCGGCGATGCGGCCGATGTCGCTGCTCCAGAACAGCCGCGCCACCACGGTGGCAAAGCCGTAGAAGAAGGCCAGCGCGAAGGGGATGCCGACAACGGCGAAGGGCAATGCCCAGGCGAAGCTGTCGGCCTCGACCAGCAAGGCCTGACCGATCCACCACAGGCCGGCGAGGAAATAGCCGAAGCCGAACCACCATCCGGTGGCGAAAGCCGGCCTCAGACGCCGGAACCAGCCATCGGAAGCCTCGCCCGTGGCGCCGTCGAGCAGCCAGACGAGCACCGGAAACGAGACGAAGCACACGGCGAAGAAGTCGTAAGGCGCCTGGGCAAGCACCGCCAGCGCTCCGGCGGCAAAGGCCACCAGCGCCCGCCGCCACCCCCAAAGCAGAATTATCCGGCCGGCAAAGCGCTGCATCAAGCTTCCCAAGTCGCGCGAATCAGGGAGCTAGAGATTTAACAGGCTGTACCGCCCGATCCAAACCCGGATAAGCGCGGGCTGACACACGATGGCGCTATCTGTGCCAGCCCTCGATGCGCAGGCCGCTCAGTCGCTCGGCCTCGTCCTTGGGCACAACACGCACGGTGCGGGTGAATGTCCAGACATGTCCTTCGGGGTCACGGGCGCGATATTGACGCTCGCCGTAGAAATGATCCGTCGGCTCTTCCAGAATTTCCGCGCCTGCCGCGCGCGCTTTCTCGCAATGAGCGTCAAGGTCTTGCTGCAAACGGATATAGACGGCTTGCGTGTTCCTGCCACCGACGGAGGCGGGACTGGCGATATGCTCATCCCATTCGGAATCGACGATGATGTAGCCGTCGCCGAAACGCATTTCAGCATGCACGAGCCGGCCGTCGGCATCGCTCACCAGCATGCTCGGCTCGAAGCCGAAGGCCGCCTGCAGCCAGGCCAAGGCCGCGCGCGGATCCTTGTAGAAAACACCCGAGCCCAGAACCGCGTGCTTGAACGGATCGTCGATCGCCATCGGAGGGCGATATCAGGCCTGTTCGGTGCGGGCCGCGCGGCGGCGCTGACGCTCGCCCTTCTGGCTCTGCACGATGCGCACGCGCTTGACGCGGCGCGGGTCGGCGTCGAGCACATGGAACTCGAAGCCCGGAATGGCTTGCACGACTTCGCCCCTGGCCGGGACGCGTCCAAGCGTGTTGAAGATCATGCCGCCGATGGTGTCGACATATTCGCCATGCTCGCCGGCGGCGAAATCCCCGCCGATCATCTTGGCGACCTCGTCGATCTCGGCCTTGCCGTCGACGACGAAGACGCCGTCGCCGGTCTGCGTGATCATCGGCTCGTCGTCGTCATGCTCGTCCTCGATGTCGCCGACCACCATCTCGACGATGTCTTCCAGCGAGGCGAGGCCATCGGTGCCGCCGTACTCGTCGATGACCAGCGCCATCTGCGTGCGCGTCGTCTGCATGCGACCCATCAGGTCGGAGGCCAGCATCGAGGGCGGAACGAACAGCACCTGGCGGATCAGATTGAGATCGCCGATGGTGCGCGCGAGATCGACCTGCGCAAGGTCGAGCGCCGTCGTCACCGGCGCCTTCGCCCTGGCGCGGCCTTTCTTGACGCGGGCGACCTTGGTGATGTGGGCGAGCACGTCGCGGATGTGGACCATGCCGCGCGGATCGTCGAGCGTCTCGGAATAAACCGGCATGCGCGAATGGCCGGACTGCTCGAAAAGGCCGAGCAGGTCGCCAAGCGTGGTGTTGATCTCGACCGCCTCGATATCGGCGCGCGGCACCATGACATCCTCGACCCGCACTTCGCGAAGGCGCAGGATGTTGTTGAGCATGGCGCGCTCGCCAGGCGAGAAGGCACCGGCATCGGTCGCCGTTTCGGCAAGCGCGCCGGCGATCTCCTCGCGCAGGCTGGTGCCGTTGCGGTGCCGGAACAGGCCGAGCACCCGGTCGAAGAGGGAAGGACCGGCATGCGTCGCCTCCGCGGCCGCGCTGCCGGTGGGAATACTCGGACTTGAGCCCTCTTCCGTCTTTTCGGAAGGCTTGGCAGCACTGCCGGCGTCCGGACGGGCGGCAGTTTCTGGTGTGTCGTTCATCGCCATCAGGTCAATTGAGCTTTTTTGTTACGCGTAGGGATCGGGAATGGCAAGCCTCGCAAGCGCCGCGCGCTCGATCGCTTCCATCTCGTCGGCCTCAGCGTCGGTCTCGTGATCATGGCCCAAAAGATGCAGCAGGCCATGGATGACGAGATGGGTGATATGGTTCTCGAGCGGCTTGTCTTCCAGGGCAGCCTCGCGCGCCACCGTCTCGGAGGCGAGCACGATGTCGCCCAGCATCGGCGGCAGAGGACCGCCTTTCGGGAAGGAAAAAGCCGGGAAAGACAAGACGTTGGTGGGCTTGTCCTTGCCGCGCCACTCGGCATTGAGCGTCCGGATATGGGCATCGTCGGAAAAAACGATGCTGAGCTCGGAAGCCCCGCCCGCGCCGGTCTCGGCAAAGGCGGCCGCAACGGCGCGATCGACGAGGCGTGTCAATTCGGCTTCCGCGGGCCAATCGCCGGCCTCGACGAAAATATCGATATCGACCGGCGTTTCGCCGCCGAGTTCCCGATTTGGAGCCATCGCGCCTTTGATCAGCTTTCGGCGCCCAGGCCTCGCGCCAGTTTGCCGTCGCGATCATAGGCCTTGACAATCTCGGCGACCAGCGGATGGCGCACCACGTCGCCCTCGTTGAAGCGGACGGTGACGATGCCCGGCACGCCGTCGAGGATGCGCAGCGCCTCGACCAGCCCCGACTTGGTGTTGGGCGGCAGGTCGATCTGGCTCGGATCGCCGGTGACGATCATGCGCGAGTTCTCGCCGAGACGGGTCAGGAACATCTTCATCTGCATCTGCGTGGTGTTCTGCGCCTCGTCGAGGATCACCGCCGCATGCGCGAGCGTCCGGCCGCGCATGAAGGCGAGCGGCGCGATCTCGATGACCTCGGCGGCGATCGCCCGCTCGACCTTGTCGGCCGGCATCATGTCGTAGAGCGCGTCGTAGAGGGGCCGCAGATACGGATCGACCTTCTCCTTCATGTCGCCCGGCAGGAAGCCCAGCCGCTCGCCGGCCTCGACGGCGGGGCGCGACAGCACGATGCGCTCGACCATGCCGCGTTCGAGCAGCATGGCCGCATGCGCCACCGCCAGATAGGTCTTGCCGGTGCCGGCGGGGCCG
The DNA here is from genome assembly GCF_003997225.1 of Mesorhizobium sp. M2C.T.Ca.TU.002.02.1.1. Lineage (NCBI taxonomy): Bacteria > Pseudomonadati > Pseudomonadota > Alphaproteobacteria > Hyphomicrobiales > Phyllobacteriaceae > Mesorhizobium > Mesorhizobium sp. M2C.T.Ca.TU.002.02.1.1. The sequence goes on along the minus strand of NZ_RZTO01000463.1, from coordinate 108 downwards.
ATGCCGAAGACCATTTCGGAACGCTCCAGCGCCCGCATATAGGCGTCCTGGGTGAGCGAACGGGCATAGATCGTCTTCTTACGCGTCGAGATCTGGGCGGCGGAAACC
>NZ_RZTO01000462.1:0-4920 GCF_003997225.1 Mesorhizobium sp. M2C.T.Ca.TU.002.02.1.1 | reverse complement strand
GCCCGGCAGTGGCGCGGCCGATGCCGGAACTTGCGCCGGTGATGATGGCGACCTTGTTTGTCAGGGTGAACATGTCCTTGCATCCTTCCTTTGTGCCGGGCTTGCCCGGCGGTTGGATGCTTGGGTCGCAAATCGGCATGAATGCAGCCACCCGAAAGCTGCCTTGCCATCGGCGCGCGGTCATTACGCGGCACTGGCGCAAAACGGCAAGCGCCGTCGCAATCAGCGCAAGGATGACATCGCGATTTCGCTAGTGATACACCTCGCGTGACGGGAGAGGCCCGGACCATATCCGCGATTTTTTGGCGCGAGGCTTAACGTGAAGAAATACTCGGTATTCGCCATTGCCCGCGAGGCGATGCGCGGCCACAAGGGCTGGGAAGAGCAGTGGACCTCGCCCGAGCCGAAGAAGGAATATGACGTCATCATCGTCGGCGCCGGCGGTCACGGCCTGGCGACGGCCTACTATCTGGCGAGCGAGCACGGCATCACCAACATCGCGGTGCTGGAAAAGGGCTGGCTGGGCGGCGGCAACACCGGCCGCAACACCACCATCATCCGTTCCAACTACCTCTATGACGAAAGCGCCGGTATCTACGACCATGCGCTGAAGCTGTGGGATGGGCTCTCCCAGGAGCTCAACTACAACGTCATGTATTCGGCGCGCGGCGTGATGATGCTGGCGCACAATGTGCACGACGTGCAGGTCTTCAAGCGCCATATCCATGCCAACCGCCTCAACGGCATCGACAATGAATGGCTGACGCCCGAAGAGGCGAAGGCTTTCTGCCCGCCGCTCAACATCTCCAAGGAGGCGCGCTATCCGGTGATGGGCGCGGCGTTGCAGCGGCGAGGCGGCACGGCGCGCCACGATGCGGTGGCCTGGGGCTATGCGCGCGGCGCTTCGGCGCGCGGCGTGCACATCATCCAGAATTGCGAGGTCACAGGCATCAAGCGGGCGGCCAATGGCGCGGTCAGCGGCGTCGAGACGACGCGCGGCTTCATCGGCGCCAAGAAGGTCGGCGTGGTCGCGGCCGGCCACTCCTCCGTCATCATGAACATGGCCGGCGTGCGCATGCCGCTCGAGAGCTACCCGCTGCAGGCGCTGGTATCGGAGCCGATCAAGCCGGTGGTGCCCTGCGTCGTGATGTCGAACACCGTGCACGCCTATATCTCGCAGTCGGACAAGGGCGAGCTGGTCATCGGCGCCGGCACCGACCAGTATGTCTCCTATTCGCAGACCGGCGGCCTGCACATCTTGCAGCACACGCTCGACGCCATCTGCGAGATGTTCCCGATCTTCACGCGCATGAAGATGCTGCGCTCCTGGGGCGGCATCGTCGACGTGACCCCCGACCGTTCGCCGATCCTGGCGAAGACGCCGGTCAAGGGGCTCTACGTCAATTGCGGCTGGGGCACGGGCGGTTTCAAGGCGACGCCAGGCTCGGGCAATGTCTTCGCGCACACGATCGCGAAGGACGAGCCGCACCCGATCAACGCGCCCTTCACGCTGGAGCGCTTCCGCACGGGGCGTCTCATCGACGAGGCCGCCGCGGCGGCGGTGGCGCATTGATGACGGCTCAGCCGATTTGCTTTCACCCGGCCGGCGCGTGCGCCGGTCACGGCAAGTTTTAGGATCACCCAGATGCTTCTCATCCGCTGCCCCTATTGCGAGGAAGAGCGCCCGGAACTCGAATTCCGCAATGCCGGCGAGGCGCATATCGCGCGCCCGACCAACATTGCCGCCGAGAGCGACGACGATTTCGAGAAATTCTTCTTCATCCGCGCGAACCCCAAGGGCGTCATCTATGAGCGCTGGCGGCACATCCACGGCTGCGCGCGCTTCTTCAACGCGGTTCGCGATACCGTCACCGACAAGTTCGTCATGACCTACAAGGCCGGCGAGCCAAAGCCCGCGAAGCTGCCTGGAGCCTCGAAATGAACGCCGCCTTCCGTATCTCCGGCGCCGGTCGCCTCAGCCAGGCGAAGACCGCTGCGTTCAGCTTCGACGACAAGCCCTACACCGGCATCGCGGGCGATACGCTTGCCTCGGCGCTGCTTGCCAATGGCGTGCATCTGGTCGGCCGCTCCTTCAAATACCACCGTCCCCGCGGCTTCCTGTCGGCCGGCGCGGAAGAGCCCAACGCGCTGGTGCAGATCGTGCGCGACGATGCGCGCAAGACGCCGAATGTGCGGGCGACCGTGCAGGAGCTCTATGACGGGCTGACGGCCAATTCGCAGAACCGCTGGCCGTCGCTCGCCTTCGACGTCGGCGCGGTCAACGACATCGCATCGCCGATGTTCTCGGCCGGTTTCTACTACAAGACCTTCATGTGGCCGAAATGGGCCTGGAAGGATCTCTACGAGCCGAAGATCCGCGCTGCCGCGGGCCTCGGCGTTTCGCCCGAGAAGCCGGACCCGGACCATTATGCCTCCCGCTACGCGCATTGCGAGGTGCTGGTGCTGGGCGGCGGCGCCGCCGGCATCGCCGCCGCCCTTGCCGCGGCCGAAACAGGCGTGCGGGTGATCATCGCCGACGAGCAGGCCGAGTTCGGCGGCAGCCTGCGCTTCGAGAGCGGCGCCAGGATCGATAGCCAGGACGGCTACGCATGGGCGCAAGCCGCGATCGCCAGGCTCAAGGCGATGGACAATGTGCGCGTGCTCTCCCGCACCACCGCCTTCGGCTATTACGCGCAGAATTTCGTCGGCCTGGTCGAGCGGGTCAGCGACCATCTCAAGAACCCGGGCCGGGAACTCGCGCGCGAGCGCCTGTGGCAGGTCCGCGCCGGCCGTGTCGTGATCGCAACCGGCGCCATCGAGCGCCACATGGTCTTCGCCAACAACGACCGTCCGGGCGTGATGCTGGCTTCGGCGGCGCGCACCTACCTCAACCACTACGGCGTGGCCGTCGGCAGGAATGTCGGCGTCTATACGGCCAATGATTCCGCCTATGCCGCGGCGATCGACCTCAAGAAGGCCGGCGTCAATATCGCCGCCATCGTCGACCTGCGGGACAACCCGTCGGGACCGGTGATCGATGAGGCGAGGGCGCTCGGCATCGAGATCAATTTCGGCCGCGCGGTGGTGAGCGCCGGCGGCAAATTGCGTGTGTCGTCGATGACCGTGCAGCCGAAGAATGGCGGCGGCGGCCGCACTATTCCCGTCGACGCGATCCTGATGTCGGCCGGCTGGACGCCGTCGGTACACCTGTTTTCGCAGTCGCGCGGCAAGGTCGCCTTCAACGACGAGACCAGGCGCTTCGTGCCCGGCACCTATGCGCAGGATTGCGTCTCGGTCGGCGCCTGCAACGGCACGGACGGGTTGGACGCGACGATCGACGAGGCCTATGCGGCCGGCGCCAAGGCGGCGAAGGAGGCCGGCGGCAAGGTTGGCAAGGCCGCCAAGCCGAAGGTTGACGCCGGCGAGAGCTGGTCGCGCGGCATGCTGGGTGCTGGGCCCGGCGCGGGGCCGGGCACGACGGTGAAGGCCTTCGTCGATTTCCAGAACGACGTCACCGCCAAGGATATCCGCCAGGCGGTGCATGAAGGCATGCACTCCATCGAGCACGTCAAGCGCTTCACCACCAACGGCATGGCGACCGACCAGGGCAAGACGTCGAACATGCATGGCCTGGCGATCGCCGCCGAGGAGCTCGGCAAGCCGATCCCCCAGGTCGGCCTCACCACGTTCCGCGCGCCCTATACGCCGGTGACCTTCGGCTCGATCGTCGGCCACGCGCGGGGCGCGCTGTTCGATCCGACCCGGCGCACGGCGACGCATGGCTGGGCGGCACGCCAAGGTGCGGTGTTCGAGGATGTCGGCCACTGGAAGCGCGCCTGGTATTTCCCCAAGGCGGGCGAGGACATGCATGCCGCCGTCAACCGCGAATGCGTGACGGTGCGCAAGGTCGGCGGGCTGTTCGACGCCTCGACGCTCGGCAAGATCGAGGTGGTCGGGCCGGACGCGGCGAAATTCATGGAACTGCTCTACACCAACCCTTGGGAGAAGCTGGAGTCGGGGCGTTGCCGCTACGGTATCATGCTGCGCGAGGACGGCTTCATCTATGACGATGGCGTCGTCGGCCGGCTGGCGCCTGACCGCTTCCACGTGACGACGACGACCGGCGGCGCGCCGCGCGTCATGAACCACATGGAGGATTACCTCCAGACCGAATTCCCGCATCTCAACGTCTGGCTGACCTCGATCACCGAACAATGGGCGGTGATCGCGGTGCAGGGGCCGAAGTCGCGGGATATCATCGCGCCGCTGGTCGAAGGCATCGACATGTCGGACGAGGCGATGCCGCATATGTCGGTGCGCGAGGGCAAGATCTGCGGCGTGCCGACGAGGCTGTTCCGCATGTCCTTCACCGGCGAGCGCGGTTTCGAAGTCAACGTGCCGGCCGATTACGGCGAGGCGGTGTGGGAAGCGCTGTGGGCCGAAGGCCAGAAGCATGGTGCGACCGCCTACGGCACCGAGACGATGCACGTGCTGCGCGCCGAGAAGGGCTACATCATCGTCGGCCAGGACACCGACGGCACGGTGACGCCGAACGATGCCGGGCTCGACTGGGCGGTCGGCAAGAAGAAGACCGACTTCGTCGGTATCCGCGGACTGACCCGTCCGGACTTGGTGGCCAAAGGCCGCAAGCAGCTTGTCGGCCTGAAAACCAAGGACCCGAAGGTCGTGCTGGAAGAGGGCGCGCAGATCGTCGCCGATCCGAAGCAGCCGATCCCGATGAAGATGATCGGCCACGTCACCTCCAGCTACTGGTCGGAGAATTGCGGCCGCTCGATCGCCTTGGCGCTGGTCGCCGGCGGCCGCGACCGCATGGGCCAGACGCTCTATGTGCCGATGCCGAACGGCACGATCGAGGTGGAAGTCACCGGCATGGTGTTCGTCGACGAGAAGGGAGAGCGC
>NZ_RZTO01000461.1:0-4924 GCF_003997225.1 Mesorhizobium sp. M2C.T.Ca.TU.002.02.1.1 | reverse complement strand
GGCAGCGCGTGTGGAACTCGCAGCCGGAAGGCCGCCGGAAGACGCTTGGAATTTCGCCTGTGACGGCAGGCTTGTGGCTGCGCCGGCGCGGATCTGGGATCGGCTCGGACCGGATCAATGTCGCGGTGTAGGGATGCAGCGGGGCTGAGAACACCTCTTGCGTCGGTCCCGTCTCGACCAGCCGGCCGAGATACATGATGGCGAGCCGGTCGCTGACATGGCGGATCATCGCCAGATTGTGGGTGACGATCATGGCCGCGAAGCCGAGCTCGCGCTTGAGCTCGCCGATCAGGTTGAGCACATCGCCCTGCACCGAGACATCGAGCCCGGCAGTCGGCTCGTCGGCAAGCAGCAGATGCGGTTTCATAGCAAGCGCCCGCGCCACGCCGACGCGACGCGCCTGCCCGCCCGACAGTTCGTGCGGAAAGCGGTCGACGAAGGATGCGGGCAAGCCGACCAGCGCCAGCAGCGCCTTCGCCGCCGCGCGCCGGTCCGGCATCGGCAGCCCCTGGATGACCTGCGGTTCGGTGAGCAGCGTGCCGACACGCAGGCGCGGGCTGAGCGAGGCGACCGGATCCTGGAACATCATCGCCGAGCGGCGGCGCATGGCGCGAAAGTCGGCGGGCGTCTGGACGTCCCTGCCCTCGAAGACGATACGACCGGCCGCAGCCCGGATGAGGCCGAGAATGGTGCGGGCCAGCGTCGTCTTGCCAGAGCCGGATTCGCCGACCAGCCCAAGCGTCTCTGCCGGCATCAGCGACAGCGTGACGCCATCGACGACGTTGAAGCCGGGCAGCGGAAACGGATTGATCAGCCGGTCGAGCAAGCTGCTGCGAACGAAACTGACCGACAGGTCCTCGACGGCAAGCAGTGGGCTCATGACGTCACCGCATGGCAGCGGGCAGCATGGCAAGCGGTGAGCTTCACCAGCGGCGGCGCGACGGTCTTGCATGGCGCGAAGCCCCGGCCGCAGCGCGGCGCGTAAACGCATCCCACCGGTGGTTGGGTCAGGCTCGGCAATGTACCTGGAATGGTCGGCAGCCTGTCCAGCCGCTCATGGAAGCGGGCGGGATCGCAGGCAAGCAGCGCCTGGGTGTAGGGATGACGCGGATCGTGGAAGATCGCATCGACCTCGCCGCCCTCGACCACCTCGCCGGCATACATGACATAGACTCGGTCGCAGAGCTCGGCGATGACGCCGAGATGATGCGAGACGACGATGATGATGCCGTTATAGTCGCGCCTGAGCTCGCGCAGCAGATGGATGATCTGCGCCTCCATGGTGACGTCGAGCGCGGTTGTCGGCTCGTCGGCGATGAGCAGGCCGGGATCGGTCAGCAAGGCGGCGGCGATCGCCACGCGCTGGCGCATGCCGCCGGAAAGCTCGTGCGGGTAGCTCCGCATGCGCCGTTCGGGATCGGCGATGCCGACGCGACCGAGCATGGCGGCGATGCGCGCCCGTTTCTGCGCGCGGCTGAGATCCTTACGACGGTGCTGGAAGTCAACGAGCTGGTCGCCGATGGTCAGCACCGGGTTGAACGCCGTCATCGGGTCCTGACCGACCAGCGCGATCTCGTCGCCGCGCAGCAGGCGCTGGCGATGGGCGTCGAGCTTCGCCAGATCGACGCCGTTGTAACGGATCGACCCGTCGATGCGGGCGTTGGCCGGCAAGAGGTTGGCCAGAGCGGTGACCAGCGTGGACTTGCCGCAGCCGCTCTCGCCGACGATGCCGATGACCTCGCCGGGATGCGCTTCGATGTCGACATGGCGAAGGGCGTGCACGCTGCCATGCGGCGTCTCGTAGCGGACGCTGAGACCGATGGCGGCAAGCGGGCCGCTCATGCCGGCCTCCGCAGCTGCAGGCGCGGGTCGAGATAGTCGCGCAGGCCCTCGCCAAGGAAGGTGAAACCGAGTGTCGCCAGCACCAGCGGCAGGCCGCCGAAGATCACCATGAAGGGGGCCGAGCGGATGCTGGTGTAGCCGTCATAGAGGATCGAGCCCCAGGACGGCGTCGGCGGGCGCACGCCGAGACCGAGGAAGCTCAAGCCAGCCTCGACCATGATGACGACCGGAATGTCCATCGACAGAAGGATGATCAGCGGACCGACGACATTGGGCAGGAGGTGGATGAAGATGATGCGTGCCGCACTCGCGTCGAGCAGGCGCTCGGCGAGGATGTAGTCGCTGTTCTTCAGCGCCAGCGTCTGGGCCCGGATCAGCCGCGCGTAACTTGGAAACGACGTCGCGGCGATGACGATGATCAGCGTGCCGGTGCCCGCGCCGAGCACGGTGATGATGGCAAGCGCGAACATGATCATCGGCAGCGAATTCATGCTGTCGAAAGCGAGCACCAAGATGGCATCGAGCCAGCGCGGACCGTAGCCGGCGATGAGGCCGAGCAGCAGTCCGATGGCGCCGGCTATGGCCACCGAGACCATGGCGATCGTGAGCGCCGTGCGCGCGCCGTAGATGACGCGCGACAACAGATCGCGGCCGAGATGATCGGTGCCGAACCAGTGCTCCGCCGATGGCGCCTGCAGCTTGTGCAGCACGTCGATCTTGACCGGCGAATAGGGCGCCAGCCAGGGCGCGAAGATCGCGGTGACAAGGAATCCGGCGACCAGGATCAGCGCCACGCGGGTGAAGGGGTCGGCAAGCAATGCGCGAAGCAGGACAAGCCGTTGTCGATCGGGCGTGATTGGAGAGGCCTCAGCCACGGAAGACATCACGGACCCTCGGATCGAGCCGCGCGATGAGAAGATCGGCGGCGATGGTGATGGAGACGTAGATGGCGGTCATGATCAGCACCGTGCCCATGACGACCGGATAGTTGCGTGTGCTGACGGCGTCGGTGATCAGCTTGCCGATGCCGGGCCTGGCGAACACCGCCTCGACGAAGACGGCGCTGGACAGGATGCTGCCGAGGCCGACCGCGACCAGCGAGATGGTCGGGATGATGGCGATCCGCAGCGCATATTTGGAGACGATTTTCCACTCCGGCAGGCCGAAGGAACGCGCGGTGCGGATATGGGGCTCGCCCATCACCTCCATCATCGAGGCGCGCACCATGCGGGCTATGTAGCCGATCCAGCCGAGGGCGATCGCCGCGGCCGGCATGACCAGCGCCCTGGCCTGGCTGAAGAGATCGCCGGCCTCGCCCGCCCCGATGGCCGGCAGCCACCGCAGCGTGACGGCAAACAGCAGCAGCGAGTAGATGGCGACGACGAAGGACGGCACGGCGATGACACCGACCGAGAGCACGCCGATGGCGGCATCGGCGGCCGTGCCGCGCCGCATCACCGACAGGCAACCGAGCGGGACGCCGATCAGGAGCGCCACGGCCAGCGCCGTCAGCCCCAGGACAAGCGTGTTCGGCAACGCCTCCATGACCAGTGTGGAAACGGGCCGGTTCGACCAGACATCATAGCCGAGATTGCCGGTCAGCGCGTTGCGGAAGAACTCGACGATCTGCCACCAGACCGGCTGATCGAGCCCCATGCGCTCGATCAGCAGCCGCTTCAGCTCCGGCGTGGCGCGTGGACCGAGCGCCACTGTCGCGGGATCGCCCGGAACCAGGAAGACGGCCGCATACATGGCGACCATGACAAGGACGAGTATCAGGAGACCGAGACCGATGCGCTTCACTGCATATGCAAGCATGGCCTCCTCCCCTTCAGGCGAAATCGCGCCTGATGCGCCGTGTCGCCGAGGCGCTGTGGACGAGCTTGCCCCGTTCCCGGGCTTCAAGACGCCAACTCAGGTCGAAATGCGTTTCATCCGCCGTCAGCTCCGTCACCGCCCTCGCCTCGGTGTCGGCATCGGCGCTGGCAATCGCCCATCGATATTCGGTGACGAGCTTTGCCGAGAGCGGATCGCCGCTGCTGATACTCATCGTGTCGCTGTTGGCCGAAGACACGGTGATGGCGCGGTCGTCGTAGCGCCTGCTTCCATGATCCGAGGTCAGGGCGATGATCTGCAGGCCCGAGCCGACATCGTCGGTGACGATGCGACGGTCGAAGCCTTCATCCAGCGTCGTGGCCGGGACCGGCGGCGCGGTTTCGGCCGGCTCGAAACGGACATCGCGGTCGCGCGGCGACGGGGGCCGCACCGGAAGAACCAGCTTGCTGTCGCCGCTCGCGACCGACAGCAGCGAAAGCTTCGGTTGCGGCCACAGGATGGGCCAATGCTGGTTGGCCAGCGCCAGACGGACGCGGTGCCCCTTGGGTATGGTGCGCGCGAAATCGTTGAGCTTGAGCTTGACGCGGAACGGCGTTCCGACCGGACACGGCGTCGGATGCTCGTGACTGTCGCGATGGCTGAGGTTGAGCACGCCATAGGTCATCAGTGCCGAGGCGCCGTCGGGATAGACATCGCAAAGACGGGCGGCAAGGTTGACATGCGGCTGGTCGACGCTGACGAGAAGATCGAGCTCGGGCGCCCCGAGCAGGGTCAGGTCATGCTCGAGCGGCAAAGTGTCGAAGCACAGCGCCAGACCGTCCTCGCGGCGCTGATCGATGGGCATGTCAGGGCACGAACCGCCATAGCCGCCCCAGCGGCCGCAGTCGCGGCCGGCGGTCGCTGGAGAGCGTACCGACAGCGTGGCGCCCGGCGCGGGTCCGCCGCTTAGTCCGGTGGCGTTCAGATGCAAGAAACGGCGCTCGATACGCGGTGACGGCCATTGGTCCTCGGCCGCCCAACTGCCGGCATGATCCGGAAGGTAGAAAGGCCGCGGCCGCTCCTCGCCGGTGATCCAGACCCGGTAGAGCGGTTCGTCCATGATGCCTGTGTCTTCGCCGCAAAGCCAATGACGCCACCAGCGCAGCGCCTCCTGCAGGTAGCCGATCAGCGGACCCGGCGCGCCACGACAGGGATAGGCATGCGACCACGGTCCGACGATGCCGAGCTTCGGCCCCGGCAGTTGTTC
>NZ_RZTO01000460.1:0-4944 GCF_003997225.1 Mesorhizobium sp. M2C.T.Ca.TU.002.02.1.1 | reverse complement strand
CTGTTATACGAAATAATTGTTATTCTCAATTTTGTGAAGCAAATATTACATTTTAATCTCAAGATCGAGACAGTAGCCGAAAAACCATCTTCGACCCGGCCGCGACGGCGGCACGATCACGGATCGCTGATGAAACCTTTGACCGGCGACGAACGTTGTTGGCGTTGATGTGACCCGTGCAGCGCAGAGGAGACTGAAGATGTCCGTCCACTTCACTGTCTCTGGCCTGACCAGGAACCTGATCCATTCGCTTGGACTGGATCATGAGCAGGCGCCGAGACCCCTTACCCCTGAACAAAGCCTTCTGCTGGATTGCTATCTGGCCGGGCAGATCCCGGACTCCGCCTGGAGCGACTATGTCTTCGAGATGCCGGAACTGGAAAGGCACGCCGAGGTCAGGCGCGCACGCGGTTTGACCTGAAAGCACCCCAGGAAAAGTGCGAGCGGTTAAAGCATGTCTCCCGAAACTGGGAACTGGTTTCGGGACAAAGACATGCGTAGAATCAAGAACCTGAAGCGCAGGGAGCGAAACTGAAAGATCGCGACGCGCTTCAGGCTCGGCGCCTTCGCCGTCACGTTCGGTCCGGAATTGCGTCAGGTCAGCCCGCCGCTTACTTCTTCGGCGAGTTGAACTGGAGCGTGAAGACGTTTCCGGCGATGCCTTGCGCCAGCGAGGGCGAGAAGCTGAGCGGCAGACAGTCCTGCATGGCCTTGGTCGCCGCGTCGACATAGGCCTTGCGCGCCTTGTCGTCACCGCCGACATGGATGGCGGTTGTTTTCGGCGGCCCGATCAGCGTGCCGTCGCGCTTGAAGCTGAAGCTGAGCGTGACCGAGGAGTTGTCGGTATTGGCCGGCGGTGTCCAGCAGGCGAGCAAGGCGGCGCCGACCTCGTTCATGCTGTTGAGCGACGCGGCGGCGGATGGAAAGGGCACAACCGACAACGCGCCCGCTATCACCAGAAATCTTGCCGTGTTCATCGCAGATCCTCGTCGACGCCGCTCCGCCCCCTGACGGCATCGTACGATCCATGACGAGGATGACAATAGGATTTCAGCCCGCCTGTCGGCGGCGCAGTCATACTGTCGTGATTTCCGCGCGATGGCCATGAAAAGCAAAAGGCCGGCACGCAGCCGACCTTTCCCTTGCCTCGTCATGGCGCCAGTACATCCGTGGTCGCGGCGAGGACTGGACCCAGTAGACAGGTCTTGGGTAAACGAAACCTTAACGCGAGGGCCGGCTAAGCCCTGGCCTGCGATCTCACATGCGCGATGTAGCCGCGCACGTCGCCGGCCGGCTCCGAATAGGCCTTGCCGAGCTTCTTCTCCAGCGCCGCCATGTATTCCTTCGCCCAGTTGGGCAGCGCGTAGTCGATGACAGCCAGGAATTCGAGCGTTGCCGCCAGCCTTATATCGGCGATCGAGGGGTTGTTGCCGCCGATGAACGGTTTGCCGTCGCGAAAGAAAGAGTGAAACACCTCGAGCGGCTCGGCGATCGCGGCCATCGCCGCCTTCTGCGCTTCCGATTTCTTGTCCGGGTGGGCGTCGCTGTGGCCGACCTCGCCGGCATATTGCGGAAAGCCGAGCGCCGGATAAGTCGCGCGCGCCACATAAGGATAAAGTGTGCCGACCAGGTAGAACATGGCGCTGTCGATCATCGCCCGCTTTGCCGGCGCCTTCGGATAGAACGTATCCAGCCCATGCTTGTTGGCGAGATACTGCATGATGGCGCAGCTTTCCCACAGCACGCCGCGCGGCAGGCCCTTGTCCTCGATCATCGGCGTCAGATGCGCCGGATTGCGCGCCAGGAACTCCGGCGAACGCGTATGGCCCCAGGCATCGGTCTCCGCCGGATCGAGCCCGGCCGCGCGCGCGAACACCCGCACGGTCATGTTGTTGACGCTCGGCCTCAGCATGCTGAGCTTTATGCCGGGCTTCCTGGCCGGCTTCGCCTTGGCCTTGGGCGCGGTTTTTGCCGTCCGTTTAGGCGCAGCTTTTGCCGTCGCTTTAGGCGCGGCCTTTGCCGTCGCTTTGGGCACGGCTTTTGCCGTCGCTTTGGGCGCGGCTTTTGCCGTCGCCTTGGGTGCTGCCTTTGCAGTCACCTTGGCGGTAGTTTTCGCAGCCGCTTTCGGCGCCGCCTTGGCTGCGGGTTTCCTTACGCTCTTCGTTGCAGCTTTTGCCATGTCGGTCCTCCCTCTGACCTGGTTAGTAAGGATTTTTCGGCGCCCTGCTTTCGGACAATGTTTCACGCGACCGCTCGACCAGCGCCTGGATGGCGTCGGCCAGATGCAGCTCGGCGATGTTGTAGTCGCCGCGCGCCACACGGATCTTGTGCGCCTCCATCAGCACGTCGGCATGGGTGAAGCCGGCCGGCGGTTCGAAGCGGTAGGAAGCAAGCTCGATCAACAATCCCAGCGGATCCTCGAAATAGATCGAGTCCATGAAGCCGCGGTCCTTGACGCCGCTGTGCTTGATGCCGCGCTCGTCGAGCCGCGCGACAGCCTGCAGGAAGGTGACCCGCGACACCGAGAACGCGACGTGGTGGACGCAGCCGATATCGGTCGGTGTCCGCCGTTTGACGGGGGTGCGGCTCTCGTCGGTGAAGACGGTGATCAGCCGCCCGTCGCCCGGATCGAAATAGAGATGGCTTTCGCTCGCCTTGTCGAGATTGGGCTGTTCGAAGATGAAAGGCATGCCGAGCACGCCCTCCCAGAAGTCGATCGAGGTCTGGCGTCCGGCGCCGACCAGCGTGATGTGATGAACGCCTTGCGACTGCAGCTTCCGCATTGGCTCCTCCCGCCTGCGCTTGTTCCCGGTGCCTGGCCGCGCAACGATCAGCCCTAGGCATGCGACCGCCGCCCGGTTCTCGTTGCGCTCCGTATTCCGCATCCTGTCGGATCGCGGCCGGAGCGTCGATGAGGGGATGCTAATTCAATCCGGGACGTTGCGCCAGAAGCACCGGTCTTTCACTGCGCCTGGGAGCCGTCGCCGTCATCCGCGATGATGCGGATCGGTCGCTGCCGTCCGCTTTGGGTCCGGTTGAGGATCGCGGCCAGGCATTCTCTCGACTCATGGCCCCAGCTCTGCCCCTTGCAGGCGGAGGCGATCCCCGGTCCGGGCGCGATGCGCTGCTCCTTGCCGGCGGTGTTGACGGCAAGCGAACCCGGATCACGCGCGGCTGACGAGGTAACGCTTGCCACCGAAGCGATAGCGATGGCTATCAGGCAGCAGCCGCACCCGACCAGCGCGGCCAGCCGCCTGGAGAACTTCTTCGGCGGCTGCGGGGAACGTCTGTCTGTCGCGTTCATCTTACTCATCCACGCGCAAGCACCATCGCGGGCGTCCCGCCCCTCAGGTCAGGATCCAGGCCACGGTCCTGCCCGTATCGGTCGGGACACCGCCGATTCCGGCGGACAGATGAGGCGAAATGGCACCCATCGGCACATCCAGAATATGCGCGATCGCCCTGAGGGTTTTGGTGGAGGCAGTCTTCCCGGAGCGCTCTATCTGCGACAGCATGCTCGGGGTTATCCCGGCTTGGGCGGCAAGCTGCCGTCCGCTCAGGCCGCGCAGGATCCTGACGGCGCGGACCGGGTTCTCGCCGGCGGCAATCTTGTCGAGGATGCGCTTGGGCAAAGGACTGTTGGGGGCAGGTTCGTCAAGGTCGGCCACACCGGCCATCGCGGTCCGCTTGAGCATGCGGAACTGCGATTCCGGCAGCACGACCATGCGCTCTTTGGCGCCTGGATGCTTGATGAACTGGACATTTAGCTTCATGTCAGCCGGCCTTTGGGTTGGCTTGCGGCACGGTTCGAGACGTCGCCTGAATCACCGGAACGTAAGGAGCATGACGATCAGCAATGAGATCGACAGGACCGTGGTTACGGACAGAACCGCCAATATCTGAAAGCTGATCGGCAACTGCCGAAACCGTTTCCACGTCCACGGTTCCTTTTCCCAGTGCTGAAATCGCGGCAACCACTGCTCCCTTGGTCCGAGCCCGTTGCGCCGACGAACCGGGCAACGATCAACCACGTCGACAGGTTGCCGATATCGACGAACTGCTATCTAGCGCCTTCAGTCTGGGAAGAGACATCTGCCGAAAGTCAGGGGCGATGATGACGAAAGTCATATTCGTTTGCGGCCGGTTCGGGCTTACGTCAAAGTGGACTGCCGCGCCCCTCGGCTGTTTTTGCGAGAACAAATGATCGATATCGGCACAGAATTACTGCCGGCCGCGCAAGCGGAAGTCATCGGGCTTGCTGTTTTGCGGGCTGACAGGACAGTCCAGCAAAAGGTGGGGCGCCTGGTCGAGTGGCTCCCTGCCCTTGGCGCGGACTGCTGCCTGTGCACGCTGCTGGTCGGAATGGAGGCGGAGATGGCGGCCTTGTCCGAGGGACGCCGCGATGTGATCGCCTTGTCGGGCGTGCGGGCCGAACTGCCGGGGCTGGACCGCCCCGTCACGGCAGTCATCCTGTGGAACGGCGATCAATCGCACTACGTCGTGATCGCGATGCCCGACTTCACGGCGCGCCAGGCCGAGATCATGTTCGAAAGCGAGCGGCGTGCCCGGCGCTTGATGGAACAGCAGCTCGAAGCCGCCAACTCCGAGGTGCGCTTCGCTTCGCTCGCCCGCACGCGGCTGCGCCTGGCGCGCGACCTGCATGACACGCTCGTGCATTCGATCATCGCATTGCTGACCCAGATCCGGCTGACGCGGCATTTTCTGGCGACCGATCCTGCTCGCGTCTCGGACGGGCTCGCGATTGCCGAGGAGGCCGCGATAAACGGCTTGGCGCGGGCGCGCGACGCCATCGCCAGGCTCAGGATGCCCGACGACCTCGAGCCGGGTTCGGATGTCGAAGAGATGCTGTCGGACTTCGCCCGGCAGACCGGCATCGAGGTCTCCACGCGGATCGACGATGGAGCCCGTGCCGGTTTGCAGGAT
>NZ_RZTO01000045.1:0-15097 GCF_003997225.1 Mesorhizobium sp. M2C.T.Ca.TU.002.02.1.1 | reverse complement strand
CCTTTACCCTTGGCTACGCTTTTTGGAATTGCTCAGGCCGCCGACATGACCAGCGGCGTCCCCGTGTTGCGCTTCACGCCCACCGCGAACCGGCGCTCAAGATAGCCGGCATAAAGCGAAAGTGGCCAGCACAGCGCGAAATAGATCAGCGACACCGTGCCGAAGACCGTCACCGGCTGGAAGGTGACCGTGTTGACCTGCGTGGCTGCGCGGGCGAGCTCGGTGAGCCCAATCAGGGAGGCGATCGACGTCGTCTTGACGATCTGCACCATGAAGCCGACCGTCGGGGGCAGCATCAGCCGCACTGCTTGTGGGATGATCACCAGCCCCAGCGTCCTGAGGAAGCGGAAACCGAGCGCGGTTGCGGCTTCCCACTGCCCCTTCGGGATCGCTTCGATGGCGCCGCGAAAAATCTCGCCGAAGAACGCCCCACCATTGAGCGAGAACGTCACCGCCGCGGCCGTCCATGGATCCGGGCGGTAGCCGAGCAGGGACGAGCCGTAATAGGCCATGAACAGCTGGATCAGGATCGGCGTGCCCATGAAGAACTGGATGTAGCCGGCGGCGAGCCAGCGCAGCGGACGAGCGGGCGCCACCCGGATCGCTGCCACGACAAGCCCGACCAAGCCGCCGCCGGCAAAGGCGATCAGCGCGAGCAGGATCGTCCAGCGTGTCGCCAGGAGCAGGAACATCAGTTCGTTGGGGCCGAAGTCGCGCAGGCTCATGGGCTGGCCTTCCAGCGGAACATCAGCTTGCCTATGCCGGCAAAGAGCAGGCTAGCGGCCTGCACCAGCACAAAGTAGACGACCGCGATGACGATATAGACCTCGAAGCTCCTGAAGGTCTGCATGACCAAGTTGTTGGCGACCGCCGTGAGTTCCTCCGCCGCGATCGCGCCGACGATCGAGGTGCCCATGATCTGCAGGATGAATTGCGCCGATAGCGATGGATAGACGGCACGCGCCGCTGGCACCAGCACGATGTGGCGGATGATGCGGTAGCGGCTGAGCCCGAGCGACTTGGCCGCCTCGATCTGTCCTTCCGGGACGGCTTCGATGCCGGCGCGCAGGATTTCGGTGGCATAGGCGCCGAGATGGATGGACAGCGCGATGACCGCCGCCGCGTCGCTCGATAGCTTGAAGCCTAACAGCGGCAGCGAGAAGAAGACGAAATAGAGCTGAATGAGCAGCGGCGTGTTGCGGATCAGCTCGACATAAGCGCCTATCGGCCAGGATAGAAAGCGCGGCCCGAAACTGCGCCCCACAGCGCCCAGGATACCGAAGGCGGCGCCGAACAGGATCGAGAGCGCCGCCAGTCCGATGGTCTTTTCCAGCCCGCGCTGCAGCAGGTCAAGATGCGCCAGGACCGGGCCGAATTGCAGGGCGGTTTGCATAGGCATTCCGTCAAGAAAGCGAGGCCGACCGGCCCCGCGGTTTCATGGAAGATGTGATCAGAAAACCGGCAGCCCAGGCAGCGGCTGGTTGCGATACTTCATCGACAGCGCATCGAGCGTGCCGTCGGTCTTCATGGCGAACAGCCAAGTGTTGATCCACTGGCGAAGATTGTCGTTGCCCTTGGCGACGCCGATACCGAAATAGAACGTCTTGAGCACATATTTCTGCTCGAAGGCGTCGCCGTTCTGCGCCTTCTTCAGGTAGATCTCGCCATAGTCGCCGCCGCCCATGGCGTCGATCTGGCCCGATACCATCGCCTGCAGCAGCGAGGAGTAGTCGTCGAAGCGCAGGATGTTGATGCCGGGATTGGCGGCGGCCGCCGCCGTCAGCAGGCCGTCCTCGCCCGTGCCCCGCGTCAGGCCGACCTTCTTGCCGACGAGGTCGGCGACGCCTTTGATGCTGGTGCTTTTCGGCGCGATGACAACGGCCGACTGTCCGGCATAGGGGATCGAAAAATCGATCTGGATGGCGCGTGCAGGCGTGATCGAGAAGATCGAGATGACGGCGTCGACCTGCTTGGTCAAGAGCGCCGGGATGCGGCCGGGCGATGTCACGGTGACGAATTCGACCGGAACGCCAAGCGCCTCGCCCATCTTGTTGGCGACCTCGATATCGAAGCCGGTCGGCTTCAGATTTGCGTCGAGAAAGGCGTAAGGCGGCGTGGTGGTGTCGATCGCGACGACCAGTTTGCCGCGCGAGATGATCTCGTCGACGGTTTGCGCCGAAGCGATCGAAGGCATGAGCACCAAGAGCATCAGCACCATGCCAGTCAGCAAGGCGCCGGCTCCTCCCAAGACAATCCGCATATTTTCCTCCCATGCATTTGGCGCCTTCAAGTCGATATCGTCCGCGCGAGGGCGCATCTCACGCGAAGACGTATGGAAAATCTGTCTGTCGTCCCTCGATTGTTCAGCGCTGCAGCATGCTAGCATAATGGTATGCTATTATAATTTTTATCATCCGCGCAAGAGCTCGGCAGGCTGGACAACCCAAAGACGAGGAACTGCAGCCGGAAAAACGTTGACGATCAGGATTCTCCTTGAGGCCGGCGCGCGGATTGATCAGTTTGTTCCCGAAGCACGCCACTTGCCGGGCGGATAGCCACGGCGGACAGGGAGAGTAACCAATGCGCACCAAAACCAGCATCCGCGTCGTCGGCTGCCATGCCGAGGGCGAGATCGGCGATGTCATCGTGGGCGGCGTGCTGCCGCCAGCGGGCCGCACGATGATGGAAAAGATGATCACGATGGAACGCGATCACGACCATATCAGGCGCATGCTGATCTGCGAGCCGCGCGGCAGCGTCGCCCGGCATGTCAATCTCCTGGTGCCTTCGACGCGCGAGGATTGCGTAGCGGGCGCCATCATCATGGAGCCGACCGAATACCCGCCGATGTCCGGCTCCAACACGATCTGCGTCGCCACGGTGCTGCTCGAGACCGGCATGGTGCCGATGCGGGAGCCAGAGACGCGCTTCAAGCTGGACATGCCCGGCGGCGTCATCGAGGTGCGCGCCGAATGCAAGGACGGCAAATGCCTGTCGATAACTTTCCGCAATGCCCCCGCCTTCGCCCACAGCCTCGATGCCAATATCGAGGTGGAAGGGCTTGGCACGCTGAAAGTCGATATCGCCTATGGCGGCATGTTCTACGCGATTGTCGATGCGTCCGCGCTCGGCTTCTCGGTTACAGCCGACGAGGCCCGCGAATTGGCGGTGGCCGGCGAGAAGGTCCGCCGCGCGGCACGCGAGCAGCTCGATGTCGTGCACCCGCAGTTCGACAAGGTGCGCGGTGTGTCGATCGTGCAGTTCGCCATGCCGTTCCAGGGGCCGGGCAAGGTCACGCGCAACACCTGCATCGTCTCGCCCGGACGCTCGGACCGCAGCCCGACGGGTACCGGCACCTCGGCCCGCATGGCCGTGCTGCAGGCGCGGGGCCAGATGAAGGAAGGCGAGATGCTGATCCATGAATCGATCATCGGCTCGCGCTTCACCGGCAAGATCCTCGAGCTCACCGAAGTGGCCGGGCGCAAGGCGATCGTGCCGCAGATAACCGGCCGCGCCTGGATCACGGGCGAACACAATTACTATCTCGATCCGACCGATCCCTATCCGCAAGGCTATGTGCTGTCGGACACCTGGGGCACCTCGACCTCGGTGACGCAGTAGAATTTCCCGCAACGGTGTCGGCTCGGATCGCACGGGCGCCCGGACGCTTTCCAGCTCCTGGCAGGGGCATTTGCGCCTGGACAGATTCCCGCGGACCTTGCAGGGAGGCGCCTCCTCTGATTCCCTGCGCTTGGGGGGGCGCCTGATTCGCGTGCTTGTTGTTCCGGTCCCGCATGATCTTGGGGCAGGGCAGCAGGTGCTTTGGTAGAAAGATGAAAAAATGACCGCCAAGCCGGAAATCCTGGAGATGAGGCCCAAGATCACCGTCGTCGGGGTCGGCGGCGCCGGCGGCAACGCCGTCAACAACATGATCGCCGAGGGGCTGCAGGGCGTCGAGTTCGTCGTCGCCAACACCGACGCGCAGGCGCTCACCATGTCGAAGTCGTCGCGGCTGATCCAACTGGGCGCGCACGTGACCGAGGGCCTGGGCGCGGGGTCCTTGCCCCAGGTCGGCAGCGCCGCCGCGGAGGAATCCATCGACGAGATCATGGATCACTTGGCGGGGACGCATATGTGCTTCATCACCGCCGGCATGGGCGGCGGCACCGGCACCGGCGCGGCGCCCGTGATCGCGCGTGCGGCACGCGATGCCGGCATCCTGACGGTGGCCGTCGTCACCAAGCCTTTCGTCTTCGAAGGCAAGCGCAGGACCCAGGCGGCCGAGGAAGGCATCGAACGGCTGCGCGAGAGCGCCGACACGGTGATCGTTATCCCGAACCAGAACCTCTTCAGGGTCGCCGACGCCAGGACCACCTTCGCCGACGCTTTCGCCATGGCGGACCGCGTTCTCTATGCGGGTGTCGGCTGCATCACGGATCTCATCGTCAAGGAAGGGCTGATCAATCTCGATTTCGCCGACGTGAAGTCGGTGATGCGGGACATGGGCCGGGCGATGATGGGAACCGGCGAGGCCTCCGGGGAGGGGCGTGCCAAGATCGCGGCCGAGGCGGCGATCGCCAATCCGCTCCTCGACGAGGCCTCGATGTCCGGCGCCAGGGGGCTGCTCGTGTCGATCTGCGGCGGCATGGACATGACGCTGTTCGAGGTCGACGAGGCCGCGACGCGGATCAGGGAAGAAGTCGACGCCGATGCCGACATCATCGTCGGCGCCATCTTCGACCAGGCCTTGGCGGGAAAGTTCCGCGTGTCCGTCGTCGCGACCGGCCTGCGCAAGAGCGCGGAGATCGCCCAGTTCGAGCAGCGGATCGCCTGAGATCACGGCGATCTCGCGCTGCGCTCGTCCTGACGGCAACAGCGCAATCGGTCGATATCTGCTTCCGTTTGCGAACAATCCTGGACCGCGCGATGTTGGCCAGCGCCCTCGCACGCTTCCTCGTCGCAAGCCCTCGCGAGCGTATCCGACCAACATCTGTCCATATTGGACTAATCGATCGGCCTGTTCGACAGGAGTCGATTTAAGTTCCTTCGGGGAGGAGTAGACTTAGCGACGATCGACGAAGCGTCGCGCCTGCCCGGGAGGACTACCTTGCTCGTTGCCGTCCATTGTCTCGACCATGCCGATGCGCTGCCGCGCCGGCTTGCCAATTACGATGCCCACAAGGCCTATCTTGCCGCCGGCAAGGTCGCGACCGTGATCTCCGGGCCGCTGGTCGCGGCGGACGGCGCAACCATGATCGGGTCGCTCTTCGTCTTTTCCGCCGACAGCATCGAGGAGGTGAAGGCGTTCAATGCCGGCGACCCGTTCAATGCCGCCAATGTCTGGCAGAGCGTCAGCATCAATCCTTTCCTGCTGCGTGTCGACAACCGGGCCTGACGGGGAGGGGCTCGATGAAAAGCTTCGTCTATAACGGCCAGCCGGCGCGCGTCGTCTTCGGATCGGGCACGATCGCAAGGCTGCCGGAGGAGATCGACCGGCTGGGACTGAAACGCGTGCTCGTGCTGGCGACGCCGCCGCAGGAGGCGGACGCCCGGCGTCTTGCCGGATCGCTCGGCGGCACGGCGGCCGGGGTCTATGCCGGGGCGACGATGCACACGCCCGTGCCAGTGACCGAGGACGCGCTGGAGGTCGTGGCGGAACTCAAGGCCGACGGCTTGGTTGCGGTCGGCGGCGGTTCCACGACGGGCCTCGCCAAGGCGATCGCGTTGCGCACCGACCTGCCGCAGATCGTGATGCCAACGACCTATGCCGGCTCGGAAATGACGCCGATCCTCGGCGAGACCAAGGATGGCGTGAAGGTCACCCAATCCAGTCCGAAAGTGCTGCCGGAAGTGGTGATCTACGACGTCGATCTGACGATGACGCTTCCCGCTTCCTTGTCGGGAACGAGCGGCATGAACGCCATCGCCCATGCGGTCGAGGCGCTCTATGCCAGGGAAAGCAACCCAGTGATAGATTTGATGGCGACCGAAGCCATAGGCGCGTTGGCAAGCGCCTTGCCGGTGATCGCCGGGAGCCCGCACGACCGCGAGGCGCGCTCTGGGGCGCTGTACGGCGCCTGGCTTTGCGGCATCTGCCTCGGTTCCGTCGGCATGGCGCTGCACCACAAGCTTTGCCACACGCTGGGCGGCAGTTTCGATCTGCCGCATGCGGAGACCCATACGATCGTGCTGCCGCATGCGCTGGCCTACAATGCGCCTGCCGTTCCGGACGTCATGGAAACCCTGCGGGCCGTGCTGAAGACGGACGATCCCGCGATGGCTCTCTACGATCTCGCCGGCCGGATCGGGGCACGGCGCGGGCTCGCCGAGATCGGCATGCCAGCCGACGGGATCGACATCGCGACGGACCGTGCGCTGGCCAATCCCTACTGGAACCCGCGGGCGCTGGAGCGGGAACCGATCCGGGCCCTTATCGCGCGTGCCTATGCCGGCGAGCCGCCACAGGCCTGAAGCCCGAATGTCCCTGGAGGAGTTATCGCCATGACAGGCATCGCAGACGCCGCTCGACCGAAATATCCCTATTTCGAGGAAGAGACTTCGGTCGACGTGGTCAACGCGCGCATGGGGCCGGATGTCGACCCGCGCTTGCGCGAGGTGATGGGCGTGCTGGTGAAGCATCTGCATGCCGCCGTCAAGGAGATCGAGCCGACGCATGAGGAGTGGTTGCAAGGCATCAAGTTCCTGACCGATGTCGGCAAGATGTGCTCCGACTGGCGGCAGGAGTTCATCCTGCTTTCCGACACGCTCGGCGTCTCGATGCTGGTCGACGCGATCAATCACCGGCGTTCGAACGGCGCCACGGAAAACACCATTCTCGGCCCGTTCTATGTGCCCGAAGCGCCGCGCTACGAGCATGGCGCGAACATCTGCCTCGACGGCAAGGGCGAGCCGATGGTGGTGCGCGGCCGCGTGCTCGACACGCAAGGCAAGCCGATCGCCGGAGCGTTGATCGACGTCTGGCAGACCAATGACGACGGCTTCTACGATGTCCAGCAGAAAGACGTGCAGCCCGACTGGAATCTGCGCGGGGTCTTCACCACCAACGAGAAGGGCGAATACTGGTATCGCTCCGTCAAGCCCCGCTACTATCCGATCCCTGACGACGGACCGGTCGGAAAGATGCTCGCGGCGCTCGGGCGTCATCCGAACCGCGCGGCGCATGTGCACTACATCGTCAGCGCGCCGGGTTACGATCCCGTCATCACCCACATCTTCGCGCCCGACTGCCGCTACCTTGCCGAGGACGCCGTGTTCGGCGTCAAGGATTCGCTGATCGCCGATTTCACCCGAGTCACCGACCCTAAGAAGGCGAGCGCGCTCGGTTTCGAGGCTCCGTTCTGGTCCGTCGAGTGGGATTTCGTGCTGGCCCCCAAGACCGCTGCATCTTGATCCTGGGTAGTTTCGTCCAAATTGGACAAAAGCTGGCGCCGAGCCGCCCGATCGGCGTATCCTTCCTGCCCGGAAGGAGAATGTCCGGATGAACGATCACGAGTTCCTGCGCGTCTATGATTTCGTGGATCGCCTGCGCCGGCCCTTCCTCGGCGTCGCGGATGTCGAGGACGAGGCCGCCTGGCGCATCATCCACTATCTCATGCGCTCGGAGCTCGAAGGCTATCCGGTTACGATCAGCAAGCTCGCGCTGGTCTCCAACCTTCCGCACGGCACGGCTATCCGGCGCATCCAGGGCATGATCGACGGCGGGTTGATCGAAAGGCGGGCGGCCTCCGAAACGGCCAAGCGCTTCACGCTCCATCCGACGGCGCGCCTTTCGAACCTCGCCATCAACTATGCGGCGGAGACCAAGGCGCTGATCGCCGAGATCGTCGGCGGCCGCAACAATGAGGAGCATGAGGCCGACTATTATTTCGGCGCGCCGCAGCGCGGCAGCCCGATCATCCCGCCGATCAACCTTTTGACCAGCAGGGTCACGAAGGGCGTCGAGCTGCAGTTCCTGCTGAACGACGACAATTACTTCGCCGCCATGCGCAACATGTGGTCGGACTTCCGCAACAATCTGGCGAGCGCCAAGAGCTTCAAGCTGATGCACCAGAACGATCTCTATCGCGAAGGCCTGGCGAACGGCGCGCGCACCGTCTCGGCCTACGACATGATCGCGATCGACATGCCCTGGCTCGGAGAATTCGCGAGCAAGGGACTTGTCCTGCCGATCGGCGAGGTGATCCGTGAATCCGGCATCAACCCGATGGATTTCCATCCGTCGATCTGGTCGACGACGACCTGGCAGCGCATCGAATATGGCGTGCCGATCTACTGCACGATAGAGGTGCTGGCCTGCCGGTCGGACCTCTTCGACAGCGAGGGGCTGGCGCTGCCGCGCACCTTCGACGACGTCATCAGCGCCGGGCGCGCATTCCACAATCCGGCCGCCGAACGCTACGGCATCGCTTGGAACGCCGCGCACAGGCCGCTGGCGTCGAGCTTCATGTTCTTCCTCGGCTGCTGCGGCCAGAGCGTGCTGTCGATCCGCCGCACGCCGACGGGCTATTCCACCGAGAACCTCGACGCGCAGCATATGCGGCCGCAGATCGACAGCGAAGCGGGCCTGCTGGCGCTCGACTATATGCATCGCATGCTGGAAATCGCCCAGCCTGACGCGCTCGATGCGCATTGGGACGATTCCTGCGCGGTCTTCCTGCGCGGCCAGAGCGCGATGGGCTATGTGTGGACGATGCGCGCCGCGCAGTTCGAGGCCGAAGTCCGTTCCGCGGTCAAGCGCCGGGTCGCCTATGTTCCGCAGCCATCGGGGCCGGGCGGCACCAACACCTCGCCGATCGGCGGGTTCCTGTTGTGCATCCCTTCCAACATCGACCCGAAGCGCCTGCCGCTCGCGGCAGAAGCGCTGGCCTGGATGGCGTCGCGCGAGGCCATGAAGGAGCATGTGAAGAACGGCTTCCCGGTCGCGCCGCGTTTCTCGGTCAGCGCGGACCCGGAGGCGATCGGCAGCTCGCAGCTCGTGCGCTTCGTCGGCAGCCTCGCCAACCGCAATCTGCTGCGCAACTGGCAGCGCCCGCCGGTGCCGTTCTACACCGGCATGGAGCGCATCATCGGCGAGGAAGTGCACGACGCGCTTTCGGGCCGCAAATCCGACCGCGCGGCCCTGAGGGATGCCCAGGACCGTATCGAGCGGCTCGTCGACCGCGCTGGCTGAATCCGTTTCGTTGCGGCGCGCGTTGAGAGAGAGTTCAGCGTTTGATCGAATCGCCCGCTGCAACTCCTTGTTTTTGCGTCATTCCAGAAGAAGAACCGCGGGTGCGGTTCTCATCCTGGAACTGCTCAGGCGATGGCTCGTATCGAGCCGCCATCCACGCCCCAGACGGAGGAGGTGACGAAGGAGGCGAGATCGGAGGCGAGGAAGACGATGACGTTGGCCACTTCCTCTGGCTTGCCAAGGCGGCCGAGCGGCAGCTGGCGCAGCGACATCTCATGCTCGACGGCCTTCTGCGGCTCCATGTTGTGGAATTTGCCCATGGTTTCGGCAAAACCACCGGGCTGAGTCCAGAACGGCGTCCAGATCGGCCCGGGAGCCACGGCGTTGATGCGGATGTTGTTGGCGCCTTCGGTGCGCGCCAGCCCCTTGGTCAAAGCGAGCACCGCCGCCTTGGACGCCGAATAGTCGATCGGCACGCCTTCCGGCTGGCGCGCAAGATCCGAGCCGTTGTTGACGATCGCGCCATGGCCCTGCTTGCGCATCACCGGCAGAACGACGCGCGTCGTGCGGACATAGCTCATGAAATTGAGCGAGAAGGTCTTGTCCCACTCGGCGTCGGTCAGCTGGTCGAATGTCCGCACCGCGCCGGCGCCGACATTGTTCACAAGGACATCGACCGAGCCGAAATGGGCGATGGCGGCCGTGACCTTCTCCTCGATGTCGGCTGCCGACGACAGGTCGGCCTTGAACGTCGCTGCCGTGCCGCCGGCCGCCGTGACCGCGGCCGATGCCTCGGCGAGGGCCGCTTCGTCGATGTCGAAAAGCGCCACCCGGCTCCCTTCGCGGCCAAACGCGATCGCCGTTTCGCGGCCGATGCCCTTCGCCGCCCCGGTGATCAGCACCGCCTTGCTCTTGAGATTGGTTTCCATTTGATCCTCCCTATCTTGCGGCGAATTGCGCCATGGTGGTTTCGAACGAGCGTCGAGCCGCCTCTTCGAGCGGCAGCACGCGATGCCTCTTTGAGATCACTTCGACCGAGTAGAAGCCGTCGAAGCCGGTCTTGCGGATCGCGTCGATGAAGGAGGGGGGATCGAGCACGCCCTCGCCACAGAGCCGGCGTTCGTAGATCGTGTCTTCCCAGAGCGTGCCGACGATCTTTTCATCGGCGTCGTCGAGCTCGACCGAGACGACATATTGCTTCGGCACGGCGGCGACGGCTTCGTAGGGAATGCCGCCGCGACCGACATGCCAGATGTCGAGCAGCAGGCCGCCATTGGCCTTCGCCGCGCCTTCGACGATGGCGCGCGCGGTCTCCAGCGTGCGCACGTTGGAGAACGGCATCACCTCCAGCGCGATCTTGGTGCCGTAACGGGCGGCGTCGTCGCAGATCGCGGCAAAGCTATCCGTGACCTGCGCCAGGTCGATCGTGTCGGCATCGAATTCCGGCGCGATCTTGACGTCGCGGGCGCCGAGCGCTTCCGCCGCCTCGAAGAGCTCGCGCCGGACCTTGTCCGATGCGGCGCGCAGGGCGCCGGATGCGAACCAGTGGGTGATGAACTCCAGCTCGACATGCGGCATGCCGTTGGCATCGAGGATGCGGCGCATCTCCTTCAGGCCGATCTTCTCGCGCGTCGCCTGCAGATCGGCATGGATCAGGCCGACGCCCTTGTATCCGGCCCTGGCCGCCGCCTCGACACGCTCCGCGAAAGGGAAGGGGCTGATCTCGTTCGGCGCGAACGGATAGACATCGCCCGAGATGGTCCAATAGGCGGCGACGAGTTCAATGGGGTTGCTCATCATCTTCTCCTCAGACCGAAGCGCCTTCCGACCCGGTGCGGAAATCGAAGCTGGTCGTCAGGCCGCCGTCAGCGATGATCTCGGCGCCGTTGAGCGCCGTGGAGGCATCGGAAAGCAGGAAGAGGCCGGCGCGGGCGACCTCGGCCGGATCGAGGATGCGGCCGGCCGGCTGGCGATTGGCGCGCGCGGCGAGGAACCGGTCCGGATCGTTGGCGGATTTCATGTGCCGCTCGAACAGGCCGGCAAGCATCGGCCCGGGGCTCAGCACGTTGGCGCGGATGCCCTGGCGCGCATGGTCCATGGCGACGGTGCGGGTCAACTGGCGCACGGCGCCCTTCGAGGCGGCATAGACGGCGAGCTGCTGCTCGGCGAAGGTCGCGTCGATGCTGGCGACCGCCACGATCGGACCGCCGCCGCGCGCGGTCATCAGCGGCAGCATGGCGCGGAAGGCGAGAGCCGTGCCGATGAAATTGACCGACATGGTCTTTTCCATCGCCGCTTTGTCGAAGTCGAGGATGGTGCCGACATTGAGCATGGCCGCCGATGTCACGAGCCCAAGTGTTCCGGGATTCTCCCCGGTGATAATGTCGGTGATGCCGGCCCAGGTCGCTTCTTCGGTCACGTCGCCCTGGACATGGGAGTAGAGTTCGCTTGCAAGGCTGTCGGGCGCAGGTGCCAGATCGACGCCGATCGTGCGCACGCCGCTTTCGGTCAGCAGCCGGGCAATGTTGGTTCCAAGACCAGAAGCCGTTCCCGAGACCACGACAAGGTCCGGCAAGGCGTTGCTAAAGACTGGCTCCGTGGCCATGGGATATTCCTCTTTGTCTGACGTCGGGAAGGATGAGGCACGGCGCCGTGCGCCGTGCCTCGGATGCGGATAAATCAGCGGCCGAGCGCGGCGTTGCAGTCGGCGACGTTGGCCTTGGTGATGATCTCGTGCGGCAGGAAGATCTGCTTCTCCACCTTCTTGCCGTCGAGAAGATCGGCGACCGCCTGCGCGGCATATTTGCCGTCGTCGATCGGCGACTGCAGGACGGTGGCGTATTGCGTGCCGTCATTGATCTGGTTGACGCCCTCGATCGAGCAGTTGGAGCCGACCAGGACCAGGCTTGCCGGATCGATGCCGGCGCGCTTGGCGGCGACGATCACGCCCGACATCATGTTGTCGGCCTGCGCATAGACGCCCTTCACGCCCGAGCCGAGCTGGGTGAAGAGGGCGGCAGCGGCATCCGTCGC
Organism: Mesorhizobium sp. M2C.T.Ca.TU.002.02.1.1; assembly: GCF_003997225.1. Lineage (NCBI taxonomy): Bacteria > Pseudomonadati > Pseudomonadota > Alphaproteobacteria > Hyphomicrobiales > Phyllobacteriaceae > Mesorhizobium > Mesorhizobium sp. M2C.T.Ca.TU.002.02.1.1. The sequence continues at coordinate 2,874 of NZ_RZTO01000045.1, read as the reverse complement.
CTTGGTCTGGTCCCAGTTGCCGTTCTGCTTGCCGGCCACCTGGATGCCGCTTGCCTTCTTGCCTAGGACATCCTCGAAGCCCTGCGAGCGCTGGATCTGCGGCGGTGTTCCGGGAACGCCTTCGACGATGAAGACCTTGCCTTCGCTGCCGAGCTTCTTGTCGGCGAAACCCTTGATCATGGCTTCGCCGGCGGACTCGCCGTTGCCGATGTCCGACGGGCCGGTGAAGACGTCCCAGAACTGCGAATATTTCTCGTCCGGACGCGAATTGGTGATCACCAGCGGGATGCCGGCCTGCTTGATCTTGCGCAGCGACGGCACGATGGCGCTCGCATCCGCGGGCCAGAGCACGATCGCGTCCGGCTTCTGGGCAATCGCCTGGTCGACCTGCGAGGCCTGTTCGGCGGCGTCGTAGTTGTTGATCTTCACCTCGAGATCGATGCCGGCGGCGGCCGCGACTTCCTTGAAGGCGCGCTGGTGGAGCGCGCAATATTCGCATTCTTCCGTGACCGTCAGCAGGATGACCTTCGAGCCTTTGGCCGCGGCGAAGGCCATTCCCGGCGCCATCAGCCCTCCGACGACCGCGGTCGTCAGCAAGAGTTTGGTGAGTTTTGCGAAGTTCATTTTGGTTACTCCTCCCGTTTCAAGGTTGCACGTTCCCCCGCGCCGCCGATCGCTCGGCGGCGTTGCAAGGATCCGTCGGTTGTTTCCGCTAGGCGGAATTGGCGGCCCGCGACATTGCGAGCCGTTCGCTCATCCATGCGCCCAATTGGCCGTCGAGCAGCACGATCCCCATCAGCACGAGGCCGTTGGCGAAGAGAATTCCCGTCGCCCCCATGCCGATCAGACTGAGGCCATTGTTCATCGCCGTCAGGATCAGCGACCCGAGCAGCACATGCGCGGGCGTGCCCGAACCACCGGTCAGCGCAACACCGCCGACGATCGCGGCTGACACGGCCTGCAGCATGAGCGTGCTGCCGGTCGTCGCCGCGGCGCTGGCGAGGCTCATCGACAGCAGGCTTCCCGCGAGCGCGGCCGTGACGGCGGAAATCACGAAGACGATCACCAGCGAGCGGCCGACCCTGGCGCCGCTCGCCGCCGCCACCTGGGGCTTGCTGCCGACGACGCGGATGTCGCGTCCCATCAGCGTGTAGTGCATGAACAGGCCGACGAGCAGGAAGGCGGCGAGTGTCACCAGGCTGCGCCATGAAAAGACCGTCAGCAGCGGATCGTCCAGCGCCATGCCGAGGTCGAAATTGTCGGTGCTGATCACCTTGCCGCCGGCGAGCCAGAAAGCGAAGCCGGAGAGCGCCATCATCGAGCCGACCGACACGACGAGCGAGGACACCTTGAAGCGGCTGATGACGATCGCGTTGACCAGGCCGACAAGCACGGCGAACGCGAGCGCGGCGGCCATGCCGTAGACGAGATTGCCGGCGCCGACGACGAGCGTGATCAGGCCGCCCACGGCGACCATGGAACCGACGCTCAGATCGAACTCGCCGGCAATCATCGTCAGCGACAGGCCAAGCGCGACCATGCCGAGCAGCGCGAAGGACTGCATGAGCGCATAGAGATTGCGGCCGCTGATGAAAGCCGGATTCCAGATCGCGAAGGCGACGACGAGGGCGGCGAGAAGGGCAAGGCGCAGCAGCGTCGCGCCGGAGACCATCTTGGACTTGCGGATCGCGGCCATGGTCCTACCTCCGGAAACCGAGCGCCAGCGCGCCGAGGATGACCGAGCCGATCACCACCAGGCCCTTGACGATGAGCTGGATTTCCAGCGACAAGCCCTTGAGCAGAAGGATGTTGGAGATCATCGCCAGGAACACGGCGCCGATCGCCGCGTCGAGCACCCGGCCCTGGCCGCCCTTGATCGCCACGCCGCCGACCAGCACCGCGGCGATCGCGTCGAAATCGAGCCCCGCGCCGAGCTTGAGGTTGCCTTGCGCCGCCTGCGAGCCATAGAGCGCGCCGGCAAAGGCCGCGGCCATTGCAGCCAACATATAGGCGAGCACCAAAGTGCGGCCGACGCGAAGGCCGGTGAAGCCGGCGGCCTTCGGGTTCAACCCGATGAGGCGCAGTTCCCGGCCGAAACGGGTCCGCTCGACGATGAAGCCAAGCACGATCGCCGCCAGCAGGAAGAGCAGGATCTGGTTGGGAAGACCGAGGGTCCGCCCGACTCCCAGCCAGCTCGCGTCTCCCTGACCCACGACCGTTAGGCCGCCAGAATAGAATGAACCGGCGCCGGTGATGGTCGAGGCCATGGCTATCGTGGTGATGATGGGGTTGGTGCGGAACAGGCCGACGGCAATGCCTTGGGCCAGCCCGAACAGCCCGCCGATCAGGACCACCAGGATCACGCTCGCAAGCAGGCCGAAATGCAGGAAGGATGCAAAGAGAATGGTGGAGACGGCGGCCGTCGCGCCCATCGACAGCATGAATAGATTGCCGGAGAGTGTGATCAGCGCCATGCCGACCGCGGCGATGCCGACGGCGGAGGTGGAGTACATGATCGCGGACACGTTGGCGCTGGAGGAGAAGCCGGGAACGGCAAATGTTGCCCACAAAGCGAACAGCGCCGTTGCCGCCCACACAGCGGTGGACTGGATGCGCTCCGGCCGCATCAGGCTGGCGCCGAGCGCCGTCGCGTCAAATCCGGCCAAGGCCCTGCCTCCGCTCCCTACATTGCCGTTGATGCTCATGCCGCCCTCCCGATGGCCGGGCCGCGCACTACGTCGCCCAGGATGGAATCCATGGTCGTCTCCTCGACCGGCAGGTCGCGAACGATCTCGCCGCGGAAGACCGTGATGACGCGTTGCGAGAGCTCCCGAATCTCTTCCAGGTCGGTCGAGAAGAAGAGGACGACCAGCC
>NZ_RZTO01000459.1:0-4945 GCF_003997225.1 Mesorhizobium sp. M2C.T.Ca.TU.002.02.1.1 | reverse complement strand
GACCGAACTCGCCGGGGAAGCCGCCGGCATTTTCGTGCTGGAGGAGAATATCGGACCGGTGCGCTGCGCGGTAAGCAAGCATGACGGCTCAACCTTCGCCGAGTTCGACCTGGCGAAATTGCCGGAACCGTTGGAGCTCAAGGCTGATCCGGAAGCGATCGGCGCGGCGCTCGGCCTTGCCCCGCACGAGATCGGCTTCGAGAATCACCGCGTCGCCTTCTGGTCGGCCGGCGTGCCTTATGTGACGATTCCCGTTGCCGGGCTGAAGGAGGCGGCCAAGATCAGGCTCGACAACCAGGCATGGTCGGAATTGGCTCCGCGCAAGAGCGAATGGGCCTTCGCAAGCCCATACGTGTACTGCCGTGAGACGGTGCATCACGACAGCGCTTTCCATGTCCGCATGATCGTGCCCGGCACGCCATCCTACGAAGACCCCGCAACCGGTTCGGCCGCGGCCGCCTTTGCCGGCGCCATCATGCATTTCGACGCCCCGACCGACGGTATCTCGCAGTTCTGGATCGAGCAGGGGCTGGAAATGGGCCGGCCGTCGCGCATCCGTCTCGAGCTCAATGTCGATGGCGGAAACCTGGCATCCGCGCGCATCGGCGGCCATGCGATCAAGGTGGCGGAAGGTAAGTTAACCCTCTGACACCTGCGGCAATTCGGCGATTTGTCGGGAAATGATCCGGCAGGGCTAGACATACCCGAAAGCGGCGGCTATATGCGCCGCCGACGCTGGTTTTCCCGGCGGTGTGGGTGTGTAGCTCAGTTGGTAGAGCAGCTGACTCTTAATCAGCGGGTCCACAGTTCGATCCTGTGCACACCCACCAAATTTCCCTTTGATTAGATGGAAGTCCCGCTGGCCAAGTCGATCGGCTGCTTGGGCTGTTGGTGACTGCTTTTTTGGCTTCGCTGACGGGCTGCCCAGAAGAGCAACCCGCCATTTGTTTGCAGCCTACTTCTCCGAAACTCCAGCCTCGGCAAAGCTCGCCATCCTTGTATGGCATTCCAGCGCCGAGCGCACGATGTTGACGGCAAGGCAGGCGCCGGAGCCTTCGCCGAGACGCATGCCGAGATCGAGCAGCGGCGGCAGGCCGAGCGCCTCGAGCAGGCGGCGGTGGCCCGCTTCGGCCGAGACATGGGCAGCGATGGTGTGGGCCAGCCCAGTCGGATGCAGCCTTGCCAATGGCGCGGCCGCGGCGGTGCACACAAAACCGTCGAGCAGCACCGGCACGTTGTTCTTACGCGCGGCGAGCGTGGCGCCGAAGATGGCGGCGAGTTCGCGTCCGCCAAGGGCGGCCGCGATCTTCAGCGGGTCGGACAACGAATCGGCATGGCGCTTGAGGCCCGCCTCGATAGCCACCACTTTGCGCTTCAAGCCGGCGTCGTCGACGCCAGTGCCGCGCCCTGTCCATTTCTCCGCGCTACCGCCGAAAAGAGCTGTCGAGATCGCGGCGGCCGGGGTGGTGTTGCCGATGCCCATCTCGCCAAAGCAGACGAGGTCCAGGTCACTGGTTACTGCGTCGTAGCCGGCCGAAACGGCGGCGAGGAACGCCTGTTCGTCCATCGCCGGGACTTGCGTGAAGTCGCCGGTCGGATGATCGAGATCAAGCGGGATGACATCGAGGTTTGCACCGGCGATACGGGCCAGCTGGTTGATGGCGGCACCGCCGCCGGCGAAGTTCGCCACCATCTGTACGGTGACTTCGGACGGATAGGCCGAGACGCCCTGCGCGGTGACACCGTGATTGCCGGCAAAGACGAAGACTTTCACGGCATCGAGCTTCGGCATGTCGCGGCCCTGCCAGCGGCCCAGCCAAGCGGCGATGGTTTCCAGCCGGCCGAGGCTGCCCGGCGGCTTGGTGAGCGTGTCCTGCCGGCGGGCGACGGCTGTGGCGGCGGTGTCGCTGCCGGCCGGAAGATCGAGGCATGCGGCGCGAAGGTCTTCGAGCGATTTGAACGAGGCTGATTGGGGGGACATGGGGGCAAGGTCTCCGAAAGAGAATCAGGAAAGGCAAACGGAAGCGACGAGCAGCACCGCGATCTCGCCGAACTGCTGCAGCGCGCCGATCGTGTCGCCGGTCTGGCCACCGATCTGGGCGAGGCAAAGCGTGCGGAACGCGGCAAACAGCAAGCCGAGCAGGATGAGCGCCGCGACCGCGCCGCCAAGGCCGAGCGCCAGCAGCGCCACCGCGCCAAGCGCAGCACCTATGATGGCGGTCTCGGTGGTGACTGAACCCGCATTGGCGGATAGGCCATCGGCTCGGGCCGGCGGCAGAAGATGCATGAAGGCGCCGAACAGGCCGCGCGAGGCCGCATGCGCGGCAAGCAGCGCCAGGAAGATGTGGCCGGGACCGGCAAGTTCGGAGAGCGCGCTCCAGCGGATGAGCAGCGACAGCCCAAGCGCCGCCGCGCCATAGGCGCCGATGCGGCTGTCGCGCATGATCTCCAGTTTCCTGTCGCGTGTCCTGCCACCGCCGAAACCGTCGGCGATGTCGGAGAGTCCGTCCTCGTGCAGGCAGCCGGTAACCAGCATGGTCGCGGCGAGCGTCAGCGCCGCGGCCGGTGCGGCGGCGAGGCCGAAGGCGGCGGCAATGGCGTAGACGAGCGCGCCGATGATCGCCACCGCGAGGCCGGCGAATGGTGCAGCCCAGATCGCATCGGCCAGGCCGCGGCCGCCGAAATCGCTGGATGGCAACCGCAGCCGGGTGAAGAAGACGAGGCTGAGGCAGATATCGTCAAGCACTTGCCCGGGTGCTGAGGGGCCGCTCATGTGCTCCTCGCAATGGCATGGAAAAAGGTGCCGCTGACATGGCCGCGCCGGTAGCCGGAGGCGCCGAGCGGATTGCCCTGGCCATCGGCAAGGTCGGCCAGCGGCTCGTCATTGCCGGTGGCGGTCATCTGCGAATAGTGGAATTCATGGCCGCGGATCAGCGTGCCCTGCGGCCCCAAAGGGCAGGCGGCGCGCAGCCGCGCCTCGCGGTAGCCAAGGTTCATTTCTCGTTTGGCGAAGCTGGTCGAATGGCCGAGCAGGCCGAGCATCTTGTGGCTTGTCCCCTCCGCGTCTTCCAGCACTTCGCCCAGCACCATGAAGCCGCCGCACTCGCCGTGAATCGGCTTCGTCGCCGCAAAGCGGGCCATTCCCGCCTGGAAGTTCGCCGCGGCCGCGAGCTTGCCGGCATGCAGCTCGGGATAGCCGCCAGGCAGCCAGCAGACCTCGCAATCCTCGGCAGGCGCTTCGTCGGCAAGCGGTGAGAAAGGCACGATCTCGGCGCCAGCGCTGCGCCAATGTGTGGCGACGTGCGGATAGAGGAAGGTGAAGGCGGCGTCTTCCGCCAGCGCGATGCGCTGCCCGGGCGGCTGCAGCGCGTCACCGAAGTCGCCGGCTGCCGGCTCCAGCGGGGTCGCCAGTGCCAGGATGGCGTCGATGTCGAGCGACTTCTCGACCATATCGGCCAGCCGATCGAGATGCGCCATCAGGTTCTCGTACTCGCCGGCCTGGACAAGGCCGAGATGCCGCTCGGGCAGGTTGAGCGTCGGATCGCGCAGGATGGCGCCGACCACGGGCAGGCCGATCGCTTCGATGGCGTCGCCGGACAGCCGCCGGTGGCGTTCGCTGCCGAGCCGGTTGAGCACGACACCGGCCATACGGACATCCGGGTCGTAGGTGGCGAAACCCTTGGCGACGGCGGCGGCCGTGGTCGACTGGCCGGAAACGTCGAGCACCAGAAGGACAGGCAGGTTGTAGAGCCGGGCGAGATCGGCGGCCGAGCCGGAGCGGCCTTCCGGCGCGGGGATGCCGTCGAACAGCCCCATCGCGCTTTCGAGGATGATGTATTCGGCGTCGTTCGCGGCTTGGCCCGCCAGCGCGTTGAGCAGGGAAGGCGACATCGCCCAGCTGTCGAGATTGACGCCGGATAGGCCGGTGGCGGCGGTGTGAAAGCCCGGGTCGATATAGTCCGGTCCCGACTTCGCGCCGCGCACTTTCAGGCCGCGCCGGGCGAGCGCGCGCAACAGGCCGATGGTGACGCTGGTTTTGCCCGAGCCGGAGCGCGGCGCGCCGATGATGATCGCGCGGGCGGTCACAAATCACCTGCCAGTGCGGCGCGCATGGCGACGATGCCGCCGACGACGATCAGGGCCGGCGAAGCGAGCCCGGCGGTCGCTGCTTCCTCGGCGATGGTGGCGAGCGTGGCGACGACGATGCGCTCCTGCGGCGTGGTCGCCGCGACGATCACGGCCGCGGGCGTCGACGGCGCGAGGCCGCCGCTCAGCAGCTTTGCTGCGATCACCGGCAGGTTGGCCATGCCCATATAGACCACGACCGGCTGTCCGGTGCGGGCGATCGCTGCCCAGTCGATGTCGTCATCCGTGCCGGCGGCGTGGCCGGTCGCCAGGATGACGGCCTTGTTGATGCCGCGCATGGTGGCGGGAATGGCGGTGGCGGCAAGCGCGCTGAGACCCGAGGTCAGGCCGGAGAGCACCCGGAACGGAATCTTTTCGCCCGCGAGCGCCAATGCTTCTTCGCCGCCGCGGCCGAAAATATACGGGTCGCCGCCCTTGAGCCGCACGACACGGCGGCCTTCGCGCGCCAGCCGCACGAGCAGGGCGTTGATATCCTCCTGCTTCATCGAAGGCTGGCCGCCGCGTTTTCCGGCGTAGAAAAGCTCAGCACCCTGGGCGACCGCCACGACATCGGGCGAGACCAGCGCGTCGTAGACCAGCGCATCGCATTGTCCGAGCGCGGCCAGCACCTCCAGCGTCAGGCAGCCTGGATCGCCGGGGCCGGCGCCGGCCAGCCAGACGTGGCCAGGCTCCAGCTCGCGCGGCTTGAAGTTCAGGCGGGCCAGCGCCTGCTCCAGATTTGCCCGTCCGTTCATATTGGCGCTACCGTTCACAATCCGTCCCGTCCGCGAAAACGCCGCTGGTAGTGGGCGTCGTAGAG
>NZ_RZTO01000458.1:0-4960 GCF_003997225.1 Mesorhizobium sp. M2C.T.Ca.TU.002.02.1.1 | reverse complement strand
GGCCACCAGCATCTCGGCGGTCTCGCGTTCGATGAACTGGCGGAAAGAGCGGCGCGAGAGCCTGTCGCCTGGAAAAACAGCCTTCTCGATGGCGGCGAGGTCATCGACGTCTGACGCGCGGGCCTTGCGGATCTCGGCAGGCATGCGGGCTAGGGAGAACCTCGATTGGGTTTAAGAAACGGCCCCGGTGGATGCGTCGCGAATACTGGCCGAAGCGCCAGTATCCATCAAGCGCTATCGCTCCTTGATTAGGGCCGAATTGTGACAGTTTCCGCCACGGCAGGAAACGGCCAGGCGCTTGAACGGAATTGCCGTACGAAGGACCGCCGGCCGCCGAAAAACGCAGCCGGTTCAGCTCGATATGCCGGCCACGAGCTGGCCGTAGGCGCTCTTTGCGACATCCGACAGCCGCTCCGGCGGCAACGAGCCGACGACAGCGCAAGCATAGCCCTTGTCCAGCCAGTAGACAGCCTCCGGCCCTCCCCCCTCGGCCGTATAGGTGCCCTTGGATGCCTCCGACGATTCGGCGGTGACGTAGAGCGAAATGCGCTCGCCCTTGGCGTCCTCGTAGAGCAGCATCGCTGCCTTGCCCTGGCCACCGGCCGGCAGCAACCGGCCGCCGACGAGATCGAAGCCTTCGGCCGCAAGATCGGGCGCGACCAGCTTCAGCCCGACACGGTTCGACAGCCATGTCTGGAGATGATCCTTGTCGCTTGCGGGAACCTCGACAGCATGACGCTTCTCGGCGGCGTAAATGACATGGGCGGCGATCGCCTGTTCGGCGAGTTGGTCGTCGTCGCCACCACCACGGGCGATGCTGTCGACGCCGGCGACATAGCCGCCGAGCCCGCCGACCGCGAGCATCACGGCCGCGGCTGCCGACAGCCACCAGCGCGAGCGCCAGGCCGGCGCCTTCACGGGCGCCTGGCCAAACACCGCCTGCCGCAACCTCGCCGGCACCGGCTCGTCCATCACGCCCGCGAAAGCGGCGCGCATGGCGGCACGATCGGCGATGTAGCGCGCGGACCGCGCCTTCATCTCGGGATTGGCCTCGAGCCAGGCGTCGTAAGCCATGCGCTCCTCGCCCGGCAGCTCGCCGTCGAGGGCCATATGGATATCGCGTTCGGAGAAATCGCGGCGGGTCATTTCTCGACGATCCTTATCGAGCGGCGGCGCGATGTGTCGTCGAGCAATCCTCGCAATTCCTCGCGGCCGCGCGCGATGCGCGACATCAGCGTGCCGGCCGGCACGCCAAGGATGTTGGCTGCCTCGGCATAGGAAAAGCCCTCGATGGCGACCATCACCAACGCCGCGCGGCGATCGGGGCTGATCGCCTGCAAGGCATCCATGATCTCGCGCGAGGCGATGGTCTCGACCTGATCGGCGGGCGCGGCTTGGGCCTCACCGGCTTCGAGAGGCAGCATCGCCGCCTCGCCGCGCCGGTTGACCTTGCGCATCTGGTCGATGAACAAGTGATGCATGATCGTGAACAGCCACCTCCGGGGGCTCTCTCCAGTCTGCCAGTTGTCGAGCCGCACAAGCGCCCGCTCCAGGCAATCCTGGACGAGATCGTCGGCGGAATCGCGCTCGCGCAGCAACGAGCGCGCGTAGCGCCGCAACCGCGGTATTTCGCTCAGGATCGCTGCCTTCTTGTCGTCCATGACCGCTTGTTTCGAGGTCGCTTTCCATCCCGATAGAACGCGCCTTCCCGGCGCGGTGCAAGCAGTCAGCGCGAGGCGGCCGAACCGCTGCGTTTACCCAAGCAAGTGGATAACGCCGGCGGCGGGCGGTTTATTCCCGCCAATCAATGAGAAAGCTGACTATCTCAAATCTGTCAGCAGGAAATCGTTGCCTTTGTATAGCAACGGAACCTGGAGAGTTTTCGCACAGGCATAGGCAAAACAGTCGCCCAAGTTCAAATCAGCCTGATGACCAACGGCCTTGCCATAGCGCGCGCTTGCGTCGATAGCGCGCGAACCGATCTCGTTGCCGATTGGCACATTCTCGCCGCCAATTTCCAGGATCAACTGGTCCACCAGATCGCGAGCTTTGAGCAGGGCTTCCGCAGTGGGCTTGCGGGAGCCCGCGCTGGCCCGTGCCAACGCTTGTGTCGCTTCAAAACGGACCATCGCGGAGACGTAGAAGTTGACGTTTCCGGAGAGCTGTTTGGAGAGTTCCTCCCAGCCCGATTCCTGGTTGAGAATGGCGACGATCACCGACGCGTCGACGAACATCACTCTTCCCACATCTCATCGGTGAATTTCTTCATATCGAAATCGGGATTGGGCAGACCGATCTTCTTCGCCTCCGCCTGAAGCCTGGCGATCCGCTCGCGCAGCGGCACCTTGGCACGATTGCGTTCCAGTTCGTGCATAAGGGCCGTCCGCACCGCCTCGGTCTTGCTCGGCGCATTCATCTCCCGCTGCAATTTGGTGGCCAGCGCATCCACTTCGTCGTCGCGTATGTAGAGTGGCATTGGAATATCCCTTTATGAATATTCTAGATATCCCAGATTGGATATTCCTTCAAGAAGTCTCCTTCACTTCCCTCGCCGCCCTGGTCAGCAGCCGTTGATAGAACAGGCCGATGCCGATCAGCACGGCACCGAGGCCGATGAAGGAGAGTGCGCGCAGCACGCCTTCCAACTCCGACATGTCGAAGAGGAAGACCTTCACCACCGCGACCGCGATCAGCACCGCGGAGGCGATGCGCAGCACCTGCGATTTCAGCCAGACGCCGGCGGTGAGCAGCGCCACGCCGATGACCAGCCAGAGCGCCGAATAGGTGTAGGTCTCGACCTGGCCGAGCCCGCTCCACAAGGCGATGAACTCGCCCTTGAACAGGCGGCGCACCGACAGCGTGGCATAGGCGAAGGCTAGCAGCGCGGCGATCAGCGCCAGCATCGCCGCATACCATCGCGGACGCTTGTCGCGGACATAGAGCGCCAGCGCGCCAGCGGCGATCGCGGGCAGCAGATAGGCGAGGAACAGAAGATTGAAGACCGGGATCCTGCCGGTCGACTCGTCCGTCAGCAGCGGGTTAAGCACCACGAAATGCTGAACGGCGATGAGGCCTGCCGAGACAACGCCGGCGGCCATCGAGCCATAGCGCAGAACCGAGCTTGGCGAGCGCCTATCGATGGCGACGAGGATCGCGCCGGCGCCGAGCGCGATCAGCGTGTAGATCGCCTGTTCGGCAAGGGTCACGGTGCCGGTGTCGATGACGCCGCCATGCATGGCGTGGCGGACCAGCATGGCGATGGTGAGCAGCGCAAACAGCGCCGAGGCCGCCTCCATGGCAAGGCGTGGCCGGCCGTTGGTGGTGCGGGCGAGCTGCCAGGCAGCAAAGCCGAAGGCGAGCGCCGGCATGCCATAGCCCGGCAGCAGCCAGTTGAAGACCGGCGTCCTGGAGAGAAACGCCGCGCCGACGATGGTCGGATCGAAGGCGACACGGGCAAGCACGGCGACCGCCGCGCCGACCGCGATCCAGCCCAGCACGGGATACGACCGCCAGCGCGTGGCCAGCGCCGGGATGACCGCAGCGGCTCCAAGCAGCACGGTCGTCCACCCCGAACCGAAGGCCATATGCAGCATCAGCAGGCCGGCAATGCCGGCGCCGCCCAGCGCGAAGGAGACGGCTGGGCCGCCGGCTAGCGGCGGCTGCTCGGCGCGCGCGATCCACTCGCCGCCGGCGGCGAAGACCAGTGTCAGCAACAGCGCAGGCAGCGCGTAGCCGAAATCGCGGTCGATATCGCCGAAGGTGAGCCACAGGGCGGTGAGCACCACCAGCGGGACAATAACGCCCCAGGCGGCCCAGCACGCCGCGCGCGCCGGAGCAGTTGCGGCGAAGCGGCGCGCGGCCCAGAAACCGGCGCCGATGAAGACAAGGCCAAGCGCGATGCCGATGCGGAAAGTCAGGGCGTCGGACGACGCCAAAGGCTGAGCGTCCAGCCCGACATCGAGCGCGTTGGCACCGATCGTGGCGGGCGGGATTATGCCGAGATAGATCAGCACGGTGGCGATGCCGGCGGCGAAGACCAGCGGAAGCGCGCGCGGCCGGTAGAGCGCCACCGCGACCAGTGCAACCAGCAGGACGGCGCCGTGCAAGGCATCGCCGGCGCTGGCAAAAGCCGGATCAACGGACAGGCCAAGCGCGCTCAGCGCGATGAAGAAGCCGGGCACGATCGACGGCCAGTCAAAGCCTCGCGCCGCTTCGTCGCGGCCAGCAGTCAAGAAAAGGCCAAGCCAAACGAAGGCAAGCACGGCCAGCGTGGCCAGGCTGATGAACAGGATGGCGGCGAGGTTCACGTCCGGCGCGTCGACCATGTAGAGGATGGTCCAGATGCCGGTGCCGGCGAAGGCAGCCGCCGCCAGCGCCTTCCAGTCTCGGATTCGGGCGATTGCCGCCGTGGCGGCAAGCACGATCGCCAGATAGACGAACAGCGCCCAGGGATTGGGCGCCTGCGAGGCGACCAGCGCCGGCGTCACCATCGCGCCGACAAGGCCGATGCCGGCCAGCGCCAGGCCGTGCACCAGCGAAGCGCCGATGGTCGCGACGCCGATGACGCCCAGCAGCGCGAAGGCAGTCGCCGGACCAATGAAGCCATAGATGCCGTGCGCCGCGTAGACCGTGCCGAACAGAATGAAGGCGCCGGCCGCCGTCAGGATCGATGGGATATAGGCTCCGGCGGCGCCCTGCACCGGCACCTTGAAGCCGGTGCGGCGGATGAATTCGGCGCCGGCAATCAGCGCCAGGCCGAGGATGCCGGCCATGGTCAGGCGCACGCCGGGGCCGAAAATGCCGGCCTCGATGGTGTAGCGGATCAGGAACAGGCCACCCAGCGCGAGGGCGATACCGCCGACCCAGACCGCCCAGCGCGTGCCCAGCGCCGTCTCGACATCGCTCTGGCGCGCCGCCTTGGCGGGCGCGGGCGATCCTGCCGCGGGCGTCTCGGCCACGG
>NZ_RZTO01000457.1:0-4967 GCF_003997225.1 Mesorhizobium sp. M2C.T.Ca.TU.002.02.1.1 | reverse complement strand
CTTGAATTTCTTCGCGATCGCCTCGCGCAGCGGCACGATGCCGGAGACCGGCGGATATTTGGTCTCGCCGCGGCGGATCGCCTCGATCGCCGCGTTCTTGATGTTGTCGGGTGTATCGAAATCCGGCTCGCCGGCTCCGAGGCCGATCACGTCACGGCCGGCATTTTTCAGCTCGCGCGCTTTCTGCGTCACCGCGATGGTCGCGGAAGGCTTAACGCGGGAAAGGGCGTCGGCGAGAAAGGCCATGACAAGATGTCTCCTAGGAAAAGCGGCCAGGAGCGGCCGCGGCGCCTCTCATGTCGCATCATGGCGCCGAGCGCAAGCATTGTGCGATGAGCCAGAGGTCAAGGAGGCGTGACCAAAGTCAGCCTGCGTGAGCGGCAACGCTAAATTCATCAACGGCCGGTAAACCCTTGGCTGGCAGGATCGCAGATCGGATTGCGCCTATTCGCGGAGCGGGAAACCTTGTCGCGCAGCATCGGGCTTGCCCACATCATCCGTCATGATGACGGCACCTCCACGGGTGTCTGGGGCATCTATACGCTGCAGAGCGCGTTCCAGCCGATCTTCGCCTTCAAGGAGGGCAAGCTTTCGGTCGCCGCTTTCGAGGGGCTGATCCGGCCGTTCCGCGACGGCGAGCCGCAATCGCCGGGGGCATTCTTCGGCACCTGCCCGGCGGCCGACCGGCTGCATATCGAGGCCCTGACGCGCACGCTGCATCTTCTGAACGCCGGCGCCTGCCTGCCGGAAGAGGCCTCCATCTTCGTCAATTTCGACCCTTCGGTCTTCACCGATCGCAGCATCGCCGACAAGGCGCTGCGCGACATGCGGCTGGTGCTGCACGAAGCCGGCATCGATCCGCGCCGCATCGTCTGCGAGGTCACCGAGCAGAAATCGGCTTCGCAGGAAACGCTCTACGGCTTCGTCGAGGCGCTGAGGGCGAACGGGTTCCGCATCGCGGTGGACGACTACGGCGCCGATGATTCCGACATTCACCGGATCAAGGAACTCAAGCCCGACATCGTCAAATTCGATGCGCATTGGATCACCCATCTGATGGAGTCCGGCGCGGGCTTCGCGTTGCTGACGACGATGGTGCAGAGCTTCGAGGACCAGGGCATCCACACCGTCTTCGAAGGGATCGAGGAAGGCTGGCAGCTGGAGCTTGCCGAGAGATCCGGCGCCTCGATGGTGCAAGGCTATGTGCTTGCCCGGCCGGAACTTGCCCCCACCAGCTTTCGCGTCTTCGGCACGGTCGCGCGGCAGCCTTCGGCCGAAGAAAGCAAGGCACAGGTCGTCACAAGCGGCGCCCCGGCGCCGCAGGCGCGGCGGGCAAGAGTGTTCGGGCGCAAGGTCGCGCCATGAGCGGACAACCGGACAGGCGGCGCAACGTCGCCGGGGCGATCTTCGCCGACGAGATCGGCCTCCAGTTCGGCGTCTATGGCGAGTTTCGGCTGTGGAGCGCCTATCAACCGATCTTCGCGCCGGAAGGCAGTGTGCTCAGGGCGGTTGCCGTTGAAGGGCTGATCGAGCCGCGCCGTATTGCCCAGCCGGTAGCCTCTTCGATCTTCTTCGGCGGCGTTCCCGCTTCCGACCGGCTGTTTGTCGAAACGCTGTGCCGGATGCTGCATCTCGGCAATTATCGCAACATCGGCGTCGAGGGATTGACGCTGTTCTTCAACTATAATCCGAACGTCAACGACCATCTCGGACGGGCGCTCGCCGAGATTCGGCTGATGACCAGGCATCTCGGCGATTTTGATCTGGAGCCCGGCCTGCTGGTCTGCGAGATCACCGAGCAGGCGGCCGACGATCACGTTCTTGCCAGCCTGGTGCGCGAAATGCGGCGCGACGGCATCCGCATCGCCATCGACGATTTCGGTACGGGGCATTCGACCGAGGCGCGCATCGACCTGCTTGCGCCCGACATCGTCAAGATCGATGGCGCCTGGTTCGGCGAGCTCTGCCGCCACGCCGCCGCCGAGCGCTTCTTCCGGCCGTTGGTGGCGACGCTGCATGATCGCGGCGCAAAAGTGCTGGTCGAGGGCATCGAAAACGCGCAACATTTGCGCGTCGCGCTCGAGGGCGGCGTCGACCTTTTGCAGGGTTTCCATCTCGCTCGCCCGGCGCTCGCCGGCACGATCTTCGAGGAAGAACCGCTTTCCATCGGTGCCCTGCTCGACGCCGGCAATAAGGTCGTACCCCTGCATCAGCATCGCTGATGCCGACCAAGGAAAACGTATCAGCATCGCTGATGCTGGCCCCCAAAGGACGTATCAGCGTCGCTGATGGTTCTTCTCAAAAACAAATCACTGGATGGGACCTGGCCGCGCGCGTTAGAGCGTTCCAAGGAGACTCGGAGAGGCAAGAGGTATGATCCTTTACGACATGGCCGACAGCGGCAATTGCTACAAGCCGCGGTTGTTGATGGCGAAGCTTGGCGTCCCCTTCACCCGGGTCGAGGTGAGTTCGCATACCGGCGCGACGCGCAAGCCCGACTATGTCGCCAAGAATCCGAACGCGATGGTGCCGATGCTCGAGCTCGACGACGGCAGGCGCATCGCCGAGAGCAACGCCATCCTGCTCTACCTCGCCGAAGGCACGCGCTTCCTGCCGGCCGACAAGTATGAACGCGCGCTGGCCTATCAATGGCTGTTCTTTGAGCAATACAGCCATGAGCCCTACATCGCGGTGCGCAAGGCGCTTTTGACCTTCCCGGAACGGGCGAAGGACGCCACGCCGGAACGGCTGGCGCAGACGCTGGAGCGCGGCAACAAGGCGCTGGGCGTGATGAACCAGCATCTGCAGCGGAACGAGTTCTTCGCAGGCAGCGCCTATAGCGTCGCCGACATTGCGCTCTATGCCTATACCCACACCGCCGGGATGGGCGGCTTCCAGCTCGATGCCTATCCGGCCGTCGCCGCCTGGCTGAAGCGGGTCGAGGCGGACAAGGGGCATGTGCCGATCGAGTGGGTGGGGTAATTCCTCATACGATCGCCCCTTCGCACCTGACCTGTACGAGCGCGCCAACGAGCCGCTCGGTACGCCCACGGCCGTAAGCGGCTATTTCAAAAGGCGTTCATATTCGGAATGGGTGCCGATCCAAAACCAGATCATGTCGTCCTGGTCCCGGACTGCAACAGCACGGTAGTCCAGATCAACTCGAGCTGACCAATAACGTCCAACCCGCTTGAAATGGAGCGAAGGATGAAACGGATCTGCGCGCAGCTTGGCAAATCTGCCGTCAGCCTTCATCCTGATTGATTTAGGTAATTTATCGTAGGCGTCCCAAAACGAAGGGGCGGCAAAGTGGTTCACAGAGGCCGGGTCCGGCCCGCGCGGTGGTCAGTCAGTGCTTGTTCTGCAAGCTTGTCCAGCCGCCCCGCCCTCGCGTCGGCTTCGATCTGCTTATCCCACAGATCAGCCTGCAGCGCCTCGAACCAGGCGGCAAAGGCTTTCAGCTCTTCGGGGCTCAGTTCGGCGACGGACTTTTCGATCTGCTCGAGTTTGGTCATGCATGAAAGATAGCACTAATGGGCCAAAAGTGCCACCCGTGGGCCTGCTGGGCCCGAAGAAGAACTCGCCCAAAATCCAGACAACAAAAAAGGCGGGCAATGCCCGCCTTCCTATGCCGGTAGCCTGATCGGGAGCGTCCAGTCCGGGCTGGCAGCTATCTGCTGTTCCAGCTTATCGGGTCTTTTCGCTCCGGCGCGCTTCTCGCGCGACCGTCAGTACATCCGTGACTTGCCGCGCGCCCCGAACCTTCGTCCGGCGCGCGCTATCGCCAAATCAGGCTGCCTTGCTCAGAGACCCAGCAGCGGACTTGCCGGTGCGGCGGTCCTGCTCGATCTCGAAGTTGATCTTCTGGCCTTCAGCCAGGCTCGTCATGCCAGCGCGCTCGACAGCGGAGATGTGGACGAAAACGTCCGCGCCGCCATTGTCAGGCTGGATGAAGCCGTAGCCCTTGGTGGCGTTGAACCACTTGACCGTACCAGTTGCCATGGAAAATGCCCTTCCACATTTGCTTTTGTTTGACCGGACCAAAGCCCGGCCGGTGGTATCGAAATTTTGGAGACGTCAGCAAACGCGAAGGATCGCGAGGCCCGATCGATCGGCCAAATTCAATGGAGCGGATATAGGATAGTTTGCGCGAGAAAACAAGACGGGTCGCTTGAGGCGCCGCCGGCATGTCGTCCCCATCGAAGGCAATGGAAGTTTTGACAGCGGCCCCGCGTTGTGGAGGGATGAGATGCTTGCCGCGCGAGAGCGGTTTGACGCAATTCCGGACGGAAAACCGCTACGCACCTTTCCTGGATTGCTTTAGGAGAGGAACCATGAAGACAATCCTGCTTGCCGCCTGCTTCATCTTGCTGGCCGCGGAGGCGCAAGCGGTGTCGCGTTACGATCCGACGCGCATGAGCTGCGACCGGGTGCAGGCGACGATCGCCAGACAGGGCGCCGTCATCCTGCGCTACCAGTCGGCGCGCGTGCCGGGGCTGCCGCTCTACGACCGCTATGTGCGTGACGAGGGCTTCTGCAATGCGGGCGAAGTGCGGGCGCGCGCCTATGTGCCGAGCGCCGACACCAGGTCCTGCATGGTCTATGTCTGCAAGCGTCCGGATTTCGACCGGCGCTTCCGTCGCCGGTTCCTGCACGACTAATTGATAGGGGGAGCGAGCGGGCGCCTCTCAGAAACCGAACGAGGCCTGCGCGGCGGGCGGTGGGCCGACGCGAACGCCTTCCATGGCCAGCATCTTTTCCTTGGTGGCCGAGCCGCCCGGAGCGGAGAAGCCGCCGATCTTGCCGCCCGCGGCGAGGATGCGATGGCACGGGATAACCAGCGGCACCGGGTTGGCGCCAAGCGCCGCGCCCGTCTCGCGCGGAAGGCCGGCATGGCCGGCGCGCTTGGCCAGCTCACCATAAGTGGTGGTTTCACCGAAGCGGAGCTTGCGCGCCGCGTCGTAGAT
>NZ_RZTO01000456.1:0-4976 GCF_003997225.1 Mesorhizobium sp. M2C.T.Ca.TU.002.02.1.1 | reverse complement strand
TCCATCCCGATCAGCGCCGGCGGTTGCGCGGCGAAGAACTTCGCCACCTGCGCGCGGCGCAGTTGACGCTGCACCACCACGCGCCCGCTCGCATCCACGCCGTGCACCTGAAACACATTCTTGGCCAGATCGATACCAAATCTGATAACTTGCATGACGGACGGTCTCCTCTGCTGGAGTTAATCACAGCCCAGTTTGGCACATTCGATGCCGCAAGGGGCCGTCCACCCATCATTCTAGGGCGGAGCAAGGAGCGAAGCGACGCGCGCAGACCCTAGAATGACGATCGCGATGGGGGCACCTTCACTAGGCGGACCTCCTCACCCCAGGAGCGTCTTCGTCCTTTTGCTGCCGCCCAGCTTGCGCCAGGTGTTGAAGCGATGCGTGGCGGCGGCGAAGGAGATCTTCATCTGCTGGGCGACGGTGTAGCGCGACTTGCCCTCGTCGAACATGCGATAGCAGCACTCCGCACCTTCCTCGGTCAGCTTGCCGTCCGGTGTCTTGTTGTGCGGGTTGGCGGGGTCGAATTTCTCGAGCTGTTCCTCGACAAGGCCCTTCAGGCGCTGCAGGTCGGCCTCGATGCTGGCGATGAGATCGAGGACCGGTTTGGCGTCAAATACGTGCGGTGGCTTCTTGTCCGTCATGCCGGGCTTCCTTCAATTTCGGTTGTTGTCAGCCATATAGGCTAACATTCGGTGATAATGAAGGGTCGGCCGGGTAACGCGGGATCACTGTTTCGCGCGTGCAGCCGTGCCGTTCGCAATTGACGTTGGTCAGCCAAGATCCTAGTTTAGAATCATTCTAAACTAGAGTGGTTTCATCATGCTTTCCCGTGTATTCGGCTTCGGCCGCCGTTCCTTCGATTCGCTGTCGGAGCAGGAGATCCTGGCGCTGGCGATCTCTTCCGAGGAGGATGACGGGCGCATCTACCGCGCCTATGCCGACGGCCTGGCGCAGGACTTTCCGCAATCGGCCAAGGTGTTCGAGGCGATGGCCGAGGAGGAGGACGGCCACCGCGATTCCCTCATCGAGCTTCACCGCAAGCGCTTCGGCGATCGCATTCCCTTGATCCGGCGCGAGCATGTGAGGGGTTATTACGAGCGCAAGCCGGACTGGCTGGTGCGGCCGCTCGGCATCGAGCATGTGCGCCGGCAGGCCGAGGATATGGAGCGGCAGGCCTACCGCTTCTATGTCGAGGCGGCCAAGCGGACCACCGACGCCTCGACGCGAAAACTGCTCGACGATCTCGCCTTGGCCGAACAAGGCCACGAGAGCTCGGCGCACGACCTGGAGCAGGAGCATGTGCCGGGTGCAGTCAAGGAGGAGGAAGCGAGCGCGGAGCAGCGCCAGTTCATCCTCACCTATGTGCAGCCCGGGCTGGCCGGATTGATGGACGGATCGGTGTCGACGCTGGCGCCGATCTTCGCCGCCGCCTTCGCCACGCATGCGACATTCCAGACTTTCCTCGTCGGCCTCGCCGCCTCGATCGGCGCCGGCATCTCGATGGGCTTCACCGAGGTCGCCTCCGACGACGGCAAGCTGTCGGGACGCGGTTCGCCGATCAAGCGCGGCCTCACCGTCGGCATCATGACGACGCTGGGAGGGCTCGGCCACGCACTGCCCTATCTCATCCCCTATTTCTGGACGGCCACCATCGTCGCGGCGGTCGTGGTGTTCTTCGAGCTCTGGGCGATCGCCTTCATCCAGAACCGCTACATGCAGACGCCGTTCTGGCGCGCCGCCTTCCAGGTGGTGCTGGGCGGCGCGCTGGTGTTCGGCGCCGGCGTGCTGATAGGCAACGCCTAGAGCAGGATGACGTTTCGTTGAATCGTCATCCTGCTCTAACTCTTTGTTGGAACATGAGCTTTTCCGAAAACCGGTTCCCACTTTTCGGGATCATGCTCTAGCCGTTGACGACGCGACTATCCGCCGGCGCCCCGGCCCTTTCCGTCATCCCGTAATCGCGCAGGACATGGGCGATGCGCAGACGGTAGCCGGCAAAGATTCCGCCGCGCCCCGCCTGCTGCGCCTGGCGGTGCTCCTCGGTGTTGCGCCAGGCTTTCACCGCTTCCTCATCGCGCCAGAAGGACAGCGACAGCACGCGCTTCGGGTCGGTCAGGCTCTGGAAACGCTCGACCGAGATGAAGCCGTCGATGCTCTCGAGCAGCGGCTTGAGGTTGGCGGCGATGCCGAGATAGGCATCGCGCTTTCCTTCCGCCGGCTCGACCTCGAAGATGACAGCGATCATGCCTCTATCCCTTCCTTGACCGTTACGTCGGTACGAAAGACCTGCCTTGGGCCATGCGGGCCGGACACCAGCCTCAGGAAGACGCGATCTTCCTTCAAGATGAACTTCTCGCGCCGCGCGAATTCGTAGTTTGCCTTGCCGGCCGGGTCGTCGGCAAGCCGCGCGCGATAGGCTTCATAGGCCGCGAGGCTTTCGATGTTGTAGGCGGCGTAAGCCGTGGTGGCCGAGCCTTCATGCGGGGCGTAATAGCCGATCAGGTCGGCGCCGCAGCGCGGAATGGCCTGGCCCCAGGCGCGCGCATATTGCTCGAAGGCCGCCTTGCCGAACGGGTCGATCTCGTAGCGGATGAAGCAGGTGATGGTCATGTCGGTCTCCTCGTCGGTTGGCTCCGAACATCGATGCTTCGACGGCGATCGAAGCATCACTGGCGCGGATGTGCTAGGCATTCCCCTGTCAGGAGTGTTTGCCCGGGCTGCTTGAGATGGCCCCAGAATAATGCTTCCCTGACAGGAATGCTTCGATGAGGATCGAACCATGCGTGAAGGACCGGATATCGCCCGCATCGCCAGCCTGGTCGGCGACCCGGCCCGCGCCAATATGCTGAACGCGCTGATGGGCGGCACGGCGCTGACGGCGTCGGAACTGGCGCTGGAAGCCGGCGTGTCGCTACCCACGGCTTCCTCGCATCTGTCGAAGCTGATGGAGGGCGGCTTGCTCACCTTGGCGAGCCAAGGCCGCCACCGCTACTACGGGCTGGCCAGCGCGCAGGTGGCCGGCATGATCGAGGCGATCATCGGCGTCGCCGAAGCGGTCGGCCCGAAGCGCGTGCGGCCCGGCCCGCGCGATGCGGCCATGCGCGTGGCGCGGGTCTGCTACGACCACCTCGCCGGCGAACAGGCGGTGGCGATGCTCGACCGGCTCTTCGACAGGAAGCTTTTGCTGCGCGACGACGACCAGATCAGGCTCACGCCGGCCGGCGCCTCGCATTTTTCCGCGCTCGGCATCGAGACCCACGCCAAGGCGCGGCGGCCGGTGTGCCGCGCCTGTCTCGACTGGAGCGTGCGGCGATCGCACCTCGCCGGCACGCTGGGCGCCGCCATCCTCGACAAGATCATCGCCGAGAAATGGGCGCGGCGCGAGAAAGACAGCCGCGCCGTGGTGTTTTCGCCGACGGGCAGGCAGGAATTCGAGAGGGTGTTTCTGGCGTAGGGCTGCGCAGGAAATGACAGCCTTGCAATGTCGGCGCGAGGCACCCCCCTCTGCCCTGCCGGGCATCTCCCCCGCAAGGGGGGAGATTGGCAGTTCTGGCGCTCCGCCATTCTTGCAACGTTGGAGATTGGCGAAACCGGCTGAGCGCTCAATCTCCCCCCTTGCGGGGGAGATGGCCGGCAGGCCAGAGGGGGGTGCTGTCCCGCCGACGTTGCGCGATCACCCCCGCTTCAGCGCCTTCCCCAGCCTGAAGAACTCCTTCCACGGATCGGCCTTCTTCAACTGTGCCAGCGTCGTCTCATCCCCCAGCGGGAAGGCATTCGGCGGCAGCCCCTTCTCGATCTCCGGCCAGGTCGCCGGCATCGATATCGTCGCGCCCTTCTTGGCGCGCGAGGAATAGGGCGCGACGGTGGTCGCGCCGCGGCCGTTGCGCAGATAGTCGACGAAGATCTTGCCCGTGCGCGCCTTCTTCGACAGCGTCGCCGTGTAGCGGTCGGGTGCGGCCTGCTCCAGTGCGCGGGCGAAATCATGGGCGAAATCCTTGACCGCGTCCCAGTCCGCCGAGGGCTTCAGCGGCACCAGCACGTGATAGCCCTTGCCGCCGGAGGTCTTGACCAGGTTCGGCAGCGACAGCTCGTCGAGCTTTCTGTGGATGTCGAGCGCCGCCTCGCGCACTTTGCCGACATCGACGCCTTCGTCCGGATCGAGGTCGAAGATGATCTGGTCCGGCTTTTCCAGCGCATCGATCGTCGAGCCCCAGATATGGACCTCGACCACGCCGTACTGGACGAGTGCCGCCAGCCCGTCGAAATCCTTGATGTAGAGGATCTCCTCGCCATCGGTCGGGTCCTTCATCCTGGCGATCCTGTCGCTCATGCCGGGCGAAGCGTGTTTCTGGAAGAAGCGCTGGCCCTGGATGCCGTCCGGCGCCCGCACGAGGGCCAGCGGCCGGTTGACGACGAACGGCTCCATGCGCGGCCAGACCAGCGCGTAGTGATCGAGCAGGTCCTGCTTGGAGACTTTCTCGTCGGGCCACAGCAGCTTGTCGGGGTGCGAGAGTTTTATCGCGGTCTTCGCCGTTCCGGCCGAGGCCTTGGCGGGTTTTGCGTCCGGCTTTGCTTCGCTCTGGCCCTTTTTCGGCTTTTCCTGCACGACTTCCTCCGCCGGCTTGTCCTCGCGCAGCCCCTGGAACGAGGCATGGCGGATTATACGGTCGGATGTCCAGCTGCGGAACTCCACCTCGCCGACAAGTTCCGGCTTGACGAAGGTGAGGCCCTTGCCCTTGGGCACCGCGGCCGAGAAGGGCGACGCCTTCGCCTCGAGCCGGTCGAGCCTCTTTTTCAGATCCGTCAGCATCTTGCCGGAAAAGCCGGTGCCGACACGGCCGGCGTAATGCAGCTTGCCGCCCTCATAATAGCCGACCAGCAGCGAGCGCACGCCGCGGCCCGTCTTGTCCGAAGGCAGATAGCCGCCGATGACGAATTCCTGCCTGAGCGTGCATTTCGACTTGATCCAGGAG
>NZ_RZTO01000455.1:0-4991 GCF_003997225.1 Mesorhizobium sp. M2C.T.Ca.TU.002.02.1.1 | reverse complement strand
ACATCGAACACGGCGTCGGGCTTCGTCTCGTCGAGAACGGCATCGAGGCTGGTGCCGATGACGGCGCTGCCAAGATCGTACTCGCGCGCCCTCGCTCGCGCCCGGTCGGCATCGAGATCGACAAGGCCGGCAATGGCGAGCCCGTCGATCCGCCTTGCGGCATCGAGCCACTGCTTGCTCATGGCTCCGCACCCGACCAGGACGACCTTCATCATCCAGCGCTCCTCCTCGGCTCGGCCCCTCCAGGCCGAGTGTCACGGCATTTCCGGCATCACCGTAAACGTTTTTCCGTAAACGTTTACGAGAACACACCCGATGACGTAGAATGTCAATCGGCTGCTCGCGAAAATCGACATCCACTGCTTGGCCTGAAGGGCGGCCGGTGCTAGCGAAGACAGGGGGAGAACCGGCCTTGGCGTCCAGCATCCACGATCTCGCGCGTCATCTGAACATTTCGATCGGCACCGTGTCGCGCGCGCTGAACGGTCGCGCCGATGTCAATGCCGAGACGCGCCAGCGCGTGCTGGAGGCGGCCAGAAAGCTGAACTATTCGCCCAACCAGTCGGGCCGCAGCCTGAGGAAAGGCGCCACCCATTCGATCGCCTTCATGCTGCAACCGCATCCCGGCGACCAGCAATATGGCGAGCCGTTCTTCATCCCGTTCCTGACCGGTCTGCAGGCGCGGCTCGCCGAGCATGACCTGGATCTGATGGTCGTCATGGGCGAGCCCGGCCAATATCAACCGGAGAGGCTGCGCCGCGTGGTTGAGACGCGCCGGGCCGACGCGGTCGTGTTGGCCAACACGCGGCGGGAAGACGATCGGATCGACTATCTCAGCAAGGCCGGATTTCCCTTCGCCACGCTTGGCCGAAGTCAATCCGGCGGCGACATCTATCCTTCGCTCGATATCGATTTCGAGAGGGCGGGTGAGGAAGCCGTCGACCGGCTGGTCGCGCGCGGCCACCGCCGCATTGCCGCCATCCGCCCTTCGCTCGATCTCAACTTCGGCTACCTGTTCCTCGACGGCTACCGCAAGGCGCTGAAGCGGCACGGCATCGAAGTCGACCCCGGCATGATCGCCGACGGCTTCATCAACGAGACCGGCGGCTATCAGGTGACGCCGCGCGTCATGCTCTCCAAGGACCGGCCGACAGCCATCATCTTCAACAATGACGCAATGGCGCTCGGCGGCTGCAAGGCGCTGGCCGAGATGGGCATCAGGCCCGGCCACGACATCGCGGTGATCGTCATCGTCGACACGCCGCTCTGCCGCTACTTCTCGCCGGCGCTGAC
Organism: Mesorhizobium sp. M2C.T.Ca.TU.002.02.1.1; assembly: GCF_003997225.1. Lineage (NCBI taxonomy): Bacteria > Pseudomonadati > Pseudomonadota > Alphaproteobacteria > Hyphomicrobiales > Phyllobacteriaceae > Mesorhizobium > Mesorhizobium sp. M2C.T.Ca.TU.002.02.1.1. Next base: position 3,698 of record NZ_RZTO01000455.1, on the reverse strand, counting down.
TGCCTTCCGTCCGTCGCTGGAGCCGATGGGAAGGCGTCTGGCCGAAATGCTGCTCGCCTCCCTTCCCGCCTTTGCCGGCCCTGAAGGCACGCGCATCATCCGCGAGGTGTGGCCGCTGGAACTGGTCGCCAGAGAGAGTGATTGAGGCGGAGCTTTCCCTTCTCCCCTTGTGGGAGAAGGAAACTGTCACGCAACCATCACGTTCACGTCCTAGACCGCTCGACGGCAAGGGCTGCCCGCATCGTCGATGCCGCGCCCTTTTGAGCCAATGGCCGCTCTGCTCGTCACGAAGGGGATATCGATGAAACGTCTCAACCGAACCGTCGCGCTTGGCGCGGCACTTGCCCTGTTCACCACGCTGACCCCGGCGCTCGCCGACGGCGTCGCCTATGTCAACAAGGGGCTCGTCGGCGTCGGCCGCATTCCGGCCAGTCAGAAGGACAAGTTCGGCGAGACCTTCGGTTCGGGTTCCGGCATGTCGATCGACGCTAAGTCCTGGGCGCGCGACGGCGCCAGCTACAAGGGCTCGCTCTGGCTGCTGCCGGATCGCGGCTACAATGTCGTCGGCACCACCGACTATCGCCCGCGCCTCAACACCATCGCCATCGAGCTGACCGCGACCGCTCCAAGTGCCGCGCCCGCCACCGGACAGGAACAGACCGGCGTCAAGGCGACACTCTCCGACACCATGCTCCTGACCGACGACAAGGGCGCCGACACCACCGGCCTCGATCCGCTGAACGGCGTGCGCGAAGCCGCCGGCGACATGCCGATCCTGCCGCAGGCCGACAATGGCAAGCTGGCGCTGGACGACGAGGCGATCGTGCGCCTGCCGGACGGCACGATGTTCATCTCCGACGAATATGGCCCCAACATCTACCGCTTCTCGGCCGAAGGCCGCCTGATGTCGGCGACCCAGCCGCCGGCCGCGCTGGTGCCGATGCGCCATGGCAAGCCGAACTTCGCTTCCGACAATCCTGGCCCGGGCGCGGCCGAGCCCGATCCGAAGGATCCCGAAACCGGCCGCCAGAACAACCAGGGCCTAGAAGGCATGTCGATGACGCCGGACGGCAAGTTCCTGATCGCCGTGCTGCAGTCGGCGGCCCGCCAGGATGGTGGCGATTCCGGCTCGACGCGCCAGAACACCCGCGCGCTGGTCTATGATGCGTCCGACCTCGCCCACCTCAAGCTGGCGCATGAATATGTCGTGCCGCTGCCGGTGTTCAAGGACGCCAAGGGCAAGACCAAGATCGCGGCGCAGAGCGAGATCGTCGCCCTCTCCGACAAGAGCTTCCTGATGCTGGCGCGGGACTCGGGCAACGGCCAGGGTCTCAAGGGGGACGAGTCGGTCTACCGCAAGATCGAGATCGTCGACCTCTCGGCCGCCACCGACATCGCCAACGGCCCGTTCGACGCCGCCGACAAGCCGGTTGCGCCGAAGGGCGTGCTCGACCCGTCGGTGACGCCGGCCAAGCTGACCTCCTTCATCGACATCAACGACAAGGGCGAGCTCGGCCGCTTCGGCCTGCACGATGGCGCGCCGAACGACAGGAACAACCTCTCGGAGAAATGGGAGGCGATGTCGCTGGTCTCCGTGCTCGATCCGAAGCTGCCCGACGACTATTTCCTGTTCGTCGCCAACGACAACGATTTCCTCACCCAGGACGGCTTCCAGGTCGGCGCGCCCTACAAGGCCGAGGACGGCGCCGATGTCGACACCACCTTCCTGGTCTATCAGGTCACCCTGCCTGGACTGTCCGGGAACAGCCTCGCCGCGAACTGAAGCATGTCTCCCGAAAGTGGGAACCGGTTTCGGGATAAAGACATGCGCAAAATCAAAAACCTAAAGCGCATGGAGCGAAGCTGAAAGATCGCGACGCGCTTTAGTTCTGCTTCGGGTCGTGTGCCGAGCGGCATACGGCCGGGCGCGGAAGGGATGCATGAGCTTCAGGCCTGCGATAGCATCGCGGGCCTGATTCATTTTCGGTGCTGCCATGGATGACGACAAGCCCGCTCGAAGGCGGACCCACGACCTGACCAGCGGCCCAATCCCGCGCACGCTGCTGTTGTTCGCGCTGCCGGTTCTGGGGTCCAACGTGCTGCAGTCGCTCAACGGCTCGATCAACGCGGTCTGGGTCGGCCGCTTCCTCGGCGAAGCGGCGCTGACGGCGACCTCCAACGCCAATCTCGTGCTGTTCCTCATCCTCGGCACCGTCTTCGGCATCGGCATGGCGGCGACCATCCTGGTGGCGCAATCGGTCGGCGCCCGCGACCTGCCCAAGGCGAAGCGCATCGTCGGCACCAGCGCCACCTTCTTCTTCCTCGTCTCGGTCGTGTTCGCCATCTGCGGCTGGGTCTGGGTCGACGCCATCCTGACCGGGCTCGGCACGCCGGCGGACGCCTTGCCGCTGGCGCGCGCATACTTGCGCATCATCTTCGTCGCCGTGCCAATGATGAATCTCTTGTCCTTCGTCATGACCGTGCTGCGCGGCGCCGGCGACTCGCGAACGCCGTTCGTCTTCATGGCGCTGGCGGTCGTGCTCGACGTCGTGCTCAATCCGCTGCTGATCCGCGGTACCGGCCCCTTCCCCGAACTCGGCATCGCCGGCTCGGCGACCTCGACGCTCATCGGCCAGACGATCAGCGTGATCGCCATCCTGGTCGTGCTTTATGTGCGCAAACACCCACTGCGGCTGGCAGGCGCCGACCTCGCCTTGCTTCGGCCCGATCCGGCCTTGTTGCGCATCGTCGTCTTCAAGGGCGTCCCGATGGGCTTGCAGATGATCGTCATCTCGGCCGCCGCGCTGACGGTGATGGGCATCGTCAACTCCTATGGCTCGCAGGTCGCCGCCGCTTACGGCATCGCGGCCCAACTCTGGACCTATATCCAGATGCCGGCGCTGGCGATCGGCGCCGCCGTTTCCTCGATGGCGGCGCAGAATGTCGGCGCCGGCCGCTGGGACCGCATCGGCAAGGTCGCGGCCTCGGGCGTCGGCTTCAACCTGGTGCTGACCGGCGCGCTGGTGGCGCTGCTTTTCGCCTTCGACCGCCCGGTCCTCGGCCTCTTCCTCAGCAACGACAGTGCGGCGATCGACATCGCCGCCCACATCAACAAGGCGGCGTCCTGGTCGTTCATCCTGTTCGGCGTCACCATCGTGCTGTTCGCCACCGTGCGCGCCACCGGCGCCGTCATGCCGCCGCTGATCATCCTGATCATCTCGGTGCTGATCATCCGCACCGGCTTTGCCTATTCGATGCGCAGCGTCATTGGCCAGGAAGCACTGTGGTGGAGCTTTCCGGCCGGCTCGATCGCCTCGCTCGTGCTCGCCGCCGCCTATTACCGCTTCGGCCGCTGGCGCACGATGCATATGATCGAGGACCGGCCGGCCGCCGGCGAGCCGCCCGACACCGGCCTCGGCGTGCCGCGCCAGCGCGCGCAACTCCTGCCGGAGACAGAATAGCTATAGCAATTCCAGGAAAAGTGCGCAGCGGTTTTCCGTCCGGAATTGCGCGAAAACAAAGAGTTAGAGCGGTTTCGCGATTCTATCGAAACGCTGAACCGCTCTAAGACCTACCGCGCGTATTTGACGCCGAAACCGATCGCCACCAGCGAGAAGACGATGATCATGCCGGCAAAGGCCAGGCTTGCCACGGTGGCGTTGGCCAGGCCCGACAGGATGCCGATGCCGATCACCGGC